>NZ_WIBH01000080.1:0-319 GCF_009495795.1 Flavobacterium sp. LMO6
GTATACTGACAATATTCACTTTCATAACCTGTAATTTCATATTGGTCGAATGGTTCTTCGTTCTCGATTCTTATATAAGTTCCATCATATTGACGTAAAACTAAATGGTACATAATTATTCCCCTTATTCTCTTTAGCTTTTAAGCTGTCTATAATCAATTATAAGCCATTTTATCCTGTAGTCAATACGTTGACCTATGTTTCTGTAGATAATGGCGCCACAATCCTGTGTGTTTGTTTAAATGCTATATTTAGTCACCACTTCTTTTAAATATGTTCTACGAATTTCTTAATCTTACCGCATTTGGTGCATGTACAC
>NZ_WIBH01000081.1:0-306 GCF_009495795.1 Flavobacterium sp. LMO6
GAGGAGAAGACATTTGGAAAGTATCAGTAAACGGAGATGAGTATGGAACACCAGAAAACTTAGGAGCAAAAGTAAATACGGAAGCCAATGAGAGTTTTCCATTCATTACCGAAGACAATATTTTGTTTTTCTCCTCAAATGGAAAAACAGGTTTTGGTGGATTGGACGTGTTTAAGATGGACTTAAACAAAGGTACAGAAGCAATCAATGTAGGAGAACCAGTAAACACATCAAAAGACGACTTTGCATTTACATACAATACATCAAAGAAAGTAGGTTTCTTCTCGAGTAATAGAGACGGAGTAG
>NZ_WIBH01000082.1:0-297 GCF_009495795.1 Flavobacterium sp. LMO6
CTGGAATGTACATGGTTCGTATTCAAGATGCAGACAATAACATTGCAACTAAGAAAATAGTAATTAATTAATAAATTATGAAGCAATCAAAATTAGAAGAATACAAATTAGAGTTGTTATTGTTTGTTTTATATGCTTCTCTATTTACACTCGTTTTTAATTTGTTTTTTTAATAATAAGGAAGCACTCTTAGGAGTGCTTTTTTTATTTATGCTTTCGTAAACTGAAAATGGGGTTTGGTAAACTCACTATTATAAAGATGATTTTACTCAAGTACTTTTGAATCAAACTTTAAAA
>NZ_WIBH01000083.1:0-294 GCF_009495795.1 Flavobacterium sp. LMO6
CATCAAATACCTATGTATTCACACCAGCAGGTCCAATAGTAGGCGCAGCAGGAGTAATCACAGGAATGATTGTCGGAACAAGTTATTCGGTAATAGCAACTAATGGAAGTTGTATTTCATTAGCATCAGCAAGTTTTAGTAATGCAGCACAATTATCAACACCTACAGTACCAACTATTACTTCAGTAGCTGCTAGTTGTTCATCAGCAGGAAGTTCAACCATATCGAATTATGATGCCTCAAATACTTACACATTTACTCCAGCAGGTCCAATAGTTGGAGCAGGAGGAGTAA
>NZ_WIBH01000084.1:0-292 GCF_009495795.1 Flavobacterium sp. LMO6
GCTAAACACGTTGGTGCTGTTTCTAAAACTACAGGTGCAACTGGTGTTACTAAAATTGGTAAATTACTAAACTGAGCTGACGCTGCTGATGTACAAGTAGCATTAGATGCCGTTACTTCGTACATAGTATTTAACATCATTCCTGATATTAATCCTGCTGCATCTACTGATGGTCCTGCTGGTGTAAATACATACGTTAATGCACCATCGTAATTACTGATTTCACTAAAACCATCTGCCAAACAAGTTGGCGCTGTTGTTGCTATTGTAGGTACAACTGGCGTTACTAAAA
>NZ_WIBH01000085.1:0-291 GCF_009495795.1 Flavobacterium sp. LMO6
ACGTTGTAACTAATAGCTTTCCGAATTGAACGAATGTGTTTAATGTTGGAAATTTATCGAAAAGTTTACTTAAAAATCTTTGCGCCGAAATTTTGAAAACGAAATCGGAAAATATTATTAAAACTAAAACCGAACTTTGCGAAAATCCGAACTGCACCGAAAAATTTACTTGATAAACTTTGCGCAGAATTTAGAAACTTTAAAACCGAACTTTGTCAATTTGTTTGCGTGAAAAACTTTGAAAACAGAATTTCCGAACTTTGTCAAAAGCAGAAACGTGAATGTTTTGCG
>NZ_WIBH01000086.1:0-291 GCF_009495795.1 Flavobacterium sp. LMO6
TATAACTTGTTCCAACTGTCATGCCTGAAATTACTCCTGCAACTCCTACTGTTGGACCTGCTGGTGTAAATGCATACGTGTTCGATGCGCTGTAGTTTGATATTGTTGAGCTTCCTGCAGCAGAACAACTAGCGGCAACTGATGTGATAGTTGGTGTTACTGGCGTTGGTAATTGCGCTGCATTACTAAAACTTGCTGATGCTAATGAAGCACATCCTCCATTGGTTGCTGTTACGGTATAACTTGTTCCAACTGTCATGCCTGAAATTACTCCTGCAACTCCTACTGTTG
>NZ_WIBH01000087.1:0-287 GCF_009495795.1 Flavobacterium sp. LMO6
TACCTACACATTTACTCCAGCAGGTCCAATAGTTGGAGCAGGAGGAGTAATTTCAGTTATGACCATCGGAACAAGTTATACAGTAACTGCAACCAACGGAGGATGTACATCATTAGCATCATTAAGTTTTAGTAATGCAGCACAATTATCAACACCTGCAGTACCAACTATTACTTCAGTAGCAGCTAGTTGTTTATCAGCAGGAAGTTCAACCATATCAAATTATGATGTATCAAATACCTACACATTTACTCCAGCAGGTCCAATAGTTGGAGCAGGAGGAGTAA
>NZ_WIBH01000088.1:0-270 GCF_009495795.1 Flavobacterium sp. LMO6
ATTTTACTTTTAGATATAAAATGAATCCATTTTTCAGCTAAAATTTTTAATGCTTCATAGTCTGTACTTCCCTTATTTATAAAATAATTTACATCCATTGTAGGCGGTTCTAATTTAGCTTTTTGACCATTAATTGTAAATTGTTTTATCTTTCCTTCTTCTTCAATTTTGAATTCTTCAATATTAACTTCATGCCCACAGTTTGGACATTCAGAATCTTTTTCATCAAAAGTAAAACCGCACGCCTCACATTCTTGCTGAGGTTCTAAA
>NZ_WIBH01000008.1:0-147046 GCF_009495795.1 Flavobacterium sp. LMO6
TTATTGACTAAAAACGGTACTAATCAAAATAGTCGATGTTTTTCAGTGCCCTCGTCATATGGCGGATATTTTTTTGGTATTGTTTTTGTATTTTTACCACCAATTCAAGTCTATGAAAACCAAATTATTTATTTTATTATTACTATTCTCTTTGTTCACATTCGGACAAGTACCGCATTGTGGGTTTGATTTCACTTCTTATTTAGTTGTAAAAGCCCATGAAGAAGGGAAATCAGATAATATTCCCGATTTAAAAATTACGTTGGTCAATGAAAAAGGAGAAGAAATCATCAACGAGAACAATAAATACAGTTGGAAATACGGAAACCAACCTTTAGTTTTTACGCGTAATAATTTAATCAGTAAGCCAAACGAACCCGAAAAATGGTTTTTCCCTTATGCGGAAGATACTTATTTACTCTCGGTAACCAATACGTTTCCAGCAGAAGAATTCTTTATTAAAATTATAGATGACAAAGGAAAGTTTAAAGAGCAATTAGTGCAACTTCAAGCCTTTAACATGTATATTTTGTGTTCAAGTGAAAACGAACGCCAAGCCAGAAGTTTCGGGCCAAGAAGTAATAATCCGATTGAGGTGATTTTGGAGCGGAAGTGATTAATATCTTAATTTTATGAAAAAACTTTTTAGTTATTTAGCTGTTGTATTTTTTGTAGTTTTTTTAATTTCTACAATAAAGTTTGATTCTGAAACAACTGAATCTATGAATTGGAGTACTTTGCGATTAAAGTTTTCAATTCAATCTTTATTGTATTTATTTTTATCGATAGTTTTCTGTTTAGCTTACTTTGTCAAGAAAAGGAAATTTTGATTTTTAAATAGAACACTGAACACTGATTACTTTTTATTTCCATTTAATATTACATCCAATACTAGGTTTTTGCCCAGGATTGATAGTTCTATTGGTAACCACACCATCAATAGCGCTTCTTAAATCAGAACCACTTAACGGAATGCCATTCGCTGGTCGGCTATCGTCTAATTGACCTCTGTAAACCAATTTATTTTGATTGTCAAAAAGATAAAAATCGGGAGTACAAGCAGCATCGTAAGCTTTGGCTACTTCTTGTGTTTCGTCAAATAAGTAAGGGAATTCAAATCCGTTTTCAAAGGCAAATTCCGTCATCAATTCAGGTCTATCTTGCGGATATTTTACCACATCATTACTTGAAATGGCAACAAATCCAATTCCTTGCACTCTATAATCATTGACAACGCGAATCACTTCTTCCATTACATGAAGCACAAACGGACAATGATTACAAATAAACATCACAACCGTTCCTTTTTCGCCTTTACAATCAGCAAAAGTTTTAAATTCGTTAAAATTGGTGTCTTTTAAACGAAAATCAGGTGCAATTGTACCCAATGGTAACATATTAGAAGGAGTTTGTGCCATTTTAATTTAGAATTTAGAGGTTAGAATTTAGAAGTTTTAATCTTTCTACTTTTTACTTTTCACTTTTTACTTCTTTAATTATACGCACCAAATCTTTTATTGTTACAAAATGCGCCAATACTTTTTTTTGGGATTCCATTTTATTACTTTTGCACAACAACACAACACACTATGTATAAATTATTTATTCGTCCGTTACTTTTTTGTTTCGATCCAGAAAAAGTACATTATTTTACCTTTTCATTCATTCGATTTCTGAATAAAATTCCAGGTTTTTCTTATTTGTTTCAAGCAATTTACGAAGTAAATGATTCAAAATTAGAACGTGAAGTGTTTGGTTTAAAGTTCAAAAATCCGGTTGGTTTAGCAGCTGGATTTGATAAAGATGCGAAGTTATATCAAGAGTTATCGAATTTTGGTTTCGGATTTATTGAAATAGGAACGCTAACACCTGTTGGACAAGAAGGAAATCCTAAAAAACGTTTGTTTCGCTTAAAAGAAGACAATGCGATTATTAACCGAATGGGTTTCAATAACGGTGGTGTAAAAGAAGCAGTGGAACGTTTGAAAAAACCCGAGGCAAAGCCGAACGGAGCGAAGCTAAATAAAGGCGTTTTAATCGGTGGAAACATTGGAAAAAATAAAGTCACACCAAACGAAGAAGCGGTTAAAGATTACGAAATCTGTTTTGAAGCTTTGTTTCCGCATGTCGATTATTTTGTGGTGAATGTGAGTTCGCCTAACACACCAAATCTTCGCGAATTACAAGATAAAAAGCCTTTGACTGAGTTACTACAAACGCTTCAAGATAAAAACAACGCAAAACCAAAACAAAAGCCAATTTTACTAAAAATTGCTCCCGATTTAACCGATGAGCAACTTTTAGACATCATTGATATTGTAAATGAAACTAAAATTGCGGGCGTAATAGCTACAAATACTACGATTTCTCGCGAAGGTTTACAATCAGATAACAAATCAGAAATGGGTGGTTTATCTGGAAAACCATTAACCAAACGTTCTACAGAAGTGATTCGTTTTCTTTCGGAAAAAAGTAATAAGTCGTTCCCAATCATTGGAGTAGGAGGTATTCACACCGCTGAAGATGCGATAGAAAAATTAAATGCTGGTGCTAGTTTGGTGCAGCTTTATACAGGATTTATTTACGAAGGTCCAGCTTTAGTGAAAGCAATCAACAAAAAGATTTTGGAAAACAGCTAAAATTTCTATCTTTGAAGCTATGAACGAAATCAAAATTATCGAGTGTCCACGCGATGCCATGCAAGGCATTAAACCTTTTATTCCAACCGAAAAAAAGGTGAAATACATCCAATCGTTGTTGCGTGTAGGCTTTGATACTATTGATTTTGGAAGTTTTGTGTCGCCAAAAGCGATTCCTCAAATGCAAGATACGGTTGAGGTATTAGCGCAATTGGATTTATCGGCAACGAATAGCAAATTATTAGCGATTATAGCCAATACACAAGGTGCTCAGAATGCATCCGTTCATAAAGAAATTCAATATTTAGGTTTCCCTTTTTCGATTTCGGAAAATTTTCAAATGCGAAATACACATAAAACGATTGCTGAAAGTTTGGTGACCTTACAAGAAATTTTAGAAATTGCTGATAAATCGAATAAAGAAGTCGTGACCTATATTTCAATGGGCTTCGGAAATCCGTATGGAGATCCTTGGAATGTTGAAATTGTTGGCGAATGGACTGAAAAGTTAGCGAATATGGGTGTGAAAATCCTATCGCTTTCGGATACTGTTGGAAGTTCGACTCCCGAAGTTATTGATTATTTGTTTTCTAATTTGATTCCTAAATATCCGCATATTGAATTTGGAGCTCATTTACACACCACACCAGATAAATGGTTTGAAAAAATTGATGCGGCTTACAACGCAGGTTGTCGTCGATATGATGGAGCGATTCAAGGTTTTGGCGGTTGTCCTATGGCAAAAGACGATTTAACAGGAAATATGCCAACGGAAAAATTATTATCATATTTCACAACCAAAAGAGAAAACACGAATACCAGTCCAATGAGTTTTGAAAGTGCTTATAACGAAGCGACTAAATTATTTGGTGAATTTCATTAGAAGCTATTCCAGCTATCCATTTCAAGATTTTATCCACAATTCTTTTTTTGTAAGCACTAAAAAGAGCTTCTTAGGTCGCTTTTTTAGACAACAAAAAATAGAATTCTTCAATAAAATGCTTTTCATTTCTATCTGGGCTAAAAAAACTAATTACTAATTACTAATCACTAATTACTTTTTTGTATATTTGCACGCAATTTAACAACTACTATAAATTGCATCATGAAAGCACACACAACTAAAATCGTTGGCGAAGGTCTTACTTATGACGATGTTCTGCTTATTCCAAATTATTCTGAAATTTTACCACGCGAAGTTAGCATACAATCGAAGTTTTCGAGAAATATTACTTTGAATGTTCCAATAGCTTCTGCAGCTATGGATACAGTTACCGAAAGTTCTATGGCAATTGCTATGGCACAAGAAGGTGGAATAGGAGTTTTACATAAAAACATGACAATTGAGCAACAAGCAGCAAAAGTTAAAAAAGTAAAACGAGCAGAAAGCGGAATGATTATCGATCCGGTTACGTTACCTTTAAATTCTACAGTTGGTGATGCTAAAATGGCAATGAAAGAATACAGTATTGGTGGAATTCCAGTGGTTGATGAGAATGGAATTTTAAAAGGAATTGTTACCAATAGAGATTTACGTTTCGAAAAAGTAAATACCCGTTCGATTTTAGAAGTAATGACATCTCAAAATTTAGTAACGGCAGCTCAAGGAACTACTTTACAAGAAGCTGAGGGAATTTTACAAGAAAACAAAATTGAAAAATTACCAGTAGTTGACAACAATAATAAATTAGTAGGTTTAATTACCTTTAGAGATATTACGAAACTAACGCAAAAACCAATTGCGAACAAAGATAGATTTGGTCGTTTACGTGTGGCTGCCGCTTTAGGAGTTACAGCTGATGCAGTAGAAAGAGCAACGGCTTTAGTAAATGCTGGTGTAGATGCTGTAATTATCGATACCGCTCACGGACATACAAAAGGTGTGGTAGATGTGTTAAAGGCTGTAAAAGCAAAATTTCCAGATTTAGATGTAGTTGTTGGAAATATTGCTACTCCAGAAGCAGCATTATATTTGGCTCAAAACGGAGCTGATGCGGTGAAAGTAGGAATTGGACCAGGTTCTATTTGTACGACGAGAGTTGTGGCAGGAGTTGGATTTCCTCAATTTTCAGCGGTTTTAGAAGTTGCTGCGGCTTTAAAAGGAACAGGAGTTCCAGTTATTGCAGACGGTGGAATTCGTTACACAGGAGATATTCCAAAAGCAATTGCTGCGGGAGCTGATTGTGTAATGTTAGGTTCATTATTAGCAGGAACAAAAGAATCGCCAGGAGAAACGATTATTTTTGAAGGAAGAAAATTTAAATCGTACCGCGGAATGGGTTCTGTTGAAGCGATGCAAGAAGGTTCTAAAGACCGTTATTTCCAAGATGTGGAAGACGATGTAAAGAAATTAGTTCCAGAAGGAATTGTTGGTCGTGTACCATACAAAGGAGAATTAAACGAAAGCATGCAACAATTCATTGGCGGTTTAAGAGCCGGAATGGGATATTGTGGTGCAAAAGATATTCCTACGTTACAAGAAAACGGTCGATTCATTAGAATTACAGCAAGTGGTATTGGCGAAAGTCACCCACACAATGTAACGATTACAAAAGAAGCTCCGAATTATTCGAGATAATTTTTTAGTTTTCAGTGATCATCCCGAAATTTCGGGAGCAGTTAGCAGTTTATTATACACAATGATTGTTATTCCGTAGGAATCTCATACTATAGTTAATACAAACCTGACAGGTTTCAAAAACCTGTCAGGTTTTTTTATTTTGTGCCAAACAATTGCACCGCATAAATTCTTTTATTTTCCCAATCAATACTAAAACTGATTTCGGTATAGAAATATTGGTGGTCTAAGATGTTTTTCAAATGATTGGGTGATTTCTTCCAAAGATTAAACATTTTTAAGGCTAAAGTGTCTAAGTCAGTTTCAGAGTAAATTTGGTCTTTAATTCCTGTGAATAATAAATTTTCACCCACTAATACAAATGAATTCCCGCCATAAAAGTATACACGATCTTTCGGACTTTGCTTTTTACTATTGGTTTGTTCGTGCGATAACGTTTGTGCTTTTGCAATGTATTTGGCATGGTCGTCTGCGGCTTTTTTCAAATAAGGATCCAAACCAAGTAGTTTTCTGTCGTTATTGGAACGTTCTTCGTTTACCAATTGATATACTTTTGTTTTCAGTTTTTCTACATCAATTTTGTTTTGATTTTGACTGAAACTTAATGAAGTAACTATAAGTAATACTATTGATAAAAAAGTTTTCATGTTAGTTGGAGATTAGTTCTTGCTTTAATTTATCCAAAGTGGTTTCTTTTAACTTGAGATTAAATTCGGTATTAGAATTTCTATCTATATAAAATTTATCATAAAAGATTTTATCTTCATTTTTTGTGTAAACAATTACTTTAATTTTTCCTTTAATCCTTAGTTCAGGATAAACGTAATCAGAATTAAAATTATATAAATAATGGTTAATTAATGATTTTTGACCCAAATAATTATAAAAAATAACATAATCACTATCGAAAAGTTTATCATTGTTTTTTATTGTTATTTTTTTTAACTTCTCATAATCTAGGATTCTATCAATATTTATCCATCCTAATTTGTCTGATGAGAAATTAGAAATTTCAGCGAACGAATTAAAAAATGCATCTCTATTTTTTCTTCTTTTTTGTTTTTCTTCTTTAGTAAGTCTTTCATTATTATTTATATCACGATATTTATCTTGTTTTGAATCATGATTTAACTCGTCAACAATCTCAATTTCATTGTTTCTAAGGTTCTCTTTTAATTCAGTTTCTTCTTCCTCTAAAATTTTTATTAGTTTTAAAGAATCAATTTTTTGAGCAATTTTTAGACTATCCAAGGTTGTTTCTTTAAACAAACCACCTACTCCATCTTTACCTACACTAATTCTAAATGCACGATTTCTTAAAATGTCTGGAAATAAAACTTTTAACATGGATTTTCCCAATTCCCATCTAAAAATCGAATCATTATCGTTATAATAAATATTACTATCTGCTAATGGTTTGTTTGGAATTTCAACTTTATATGATTTCCCATTTTTGATTTTCAGTTGTTTACCTTCTTCTTTAAAGTTGATATAAAACATTCCCGAAGATTCTAATAATTCGTCTTTATCTGTAACAGTTGATAAACCATTTAAAATCATATCTTCTTTTGAATAGAATTCTTTTAATTCAAAAGTGATTTTTCCGTTCGAATAATTTTCAAATAAATCTTTAGTAATCCAAACTTTTGTTCCTTCTTTCCCTGAAATTAAAGTATCATTTTTAAGAACAAATTCAAAAGTTTGTAATTTATCTGTTTTTAATTGGGAAGAAATTGCAATCGAATTTTCTTCAATTGGTAAAGACGTTTTTTCATTTTGGCAAGAAAAAATTGTAATGGATAATAGAAGGATATAAATAGTTTTCATAAAGTTGGTTTTGAAAGAAAAATCAAGTTTCGTGCCAAAAAACTTCAATACATTGCTTCGTTCTTCGCAAAGACTTTGCGTTGAGGTTTACGGTGTTATTATTGTTTCAAAAACTCATTAATCTTTTTCCTGTCACCGGCAATCCATAAAATATCCTCAGATTCTAAAATCCAATGCGATTCTGGGTTAAGAATACGTTTACCGTTGCGTTCGATACCTACAATAATGCCGTGTGTTTTCTCTCTAATTTGCGATTCACGGATGCTTTTTCCAATGCAAACACGGTTTTTAAGTGCTAATTGCTGTAAAATAATATCTTCTTTTACCAAAGTTTCTGGTTCGTCTATTTCGTGTTTGTCTAAGTAGTTTTTGAATAATTTTACTTGTTCATCGGTTCCAATTACATTGATTTCATCTCCAGGAAATAAGCGCTCACTTCTTACAGGTATATTAATGGTTATATCACCACGTTTGATGGAAGCAATATTAATACCGAACTGTTCTCTAATTTTTAATGATTTCAATGATTTTCCGGCCAAGTTTGAAGCAGCAGCAATTGTAAATTCTGTCATGTGACCATCCCAAGGTGATAAAACGATTTGGCGCTTGTTAGTTTGCTTAGTAATTTCTCGATCATTGTAGTTAATTAAAAAATGACTTTCTATTTTATTGTAAAAAGAATGGAGTCGCTTTGGAAATAAAATATAAGAAACAATTCCAATTACTAAAGCTACAAATGCAATTATGGGTGAGAAAAATTCATTTAATACAAAACCCATATAAAATAATGAAAGTGCAATTCTAAAGAAGACTAAAACGAGAATGGGACCTTGATATTTTTTTACTTGTAACAGTTCTTGCACTTGTTTTACAGCTACTCTTCTTAGAGATAAAGCCCATAAAAATGGAGATAAAATAATCACCGTTATAAAAGCAGCAATTGCGTTTCCGAATCTAGAATCTGAAACCAAAGGCAGTATGTATTTTGATGAAAGTAGAATAATGGCAACAATAATGATAGAGTGAATAATAACCTGAGTTAAATACGCTTTTAGTACAATTTGCCATGTACTTACCGATTTAATAGCATCTGTGTTTGCACTGTAGCGTTCAATTTTTTTTACCCAACGTCTTGGTAACTTTTTTTCTAAATAAACAGAAAAAGGAGTGGCAAACTTTACCATAAAAGGAGTGGTGAATGTTGTTATTGCCGAAACAGCCACTACAATTGGATATAAAAAATCGCTCGTTACATTTAATGTCATTCCTAATGTAGCGATGATGAAGGAAAACTCTCCAATTTGCGATAAACTCATTCCAGTTTGAATGGATTGTTTCAACGGTTGTCCTGAAAGTAAAGCGCCAATGGTTGAAGAGAGCGATTGACCAAGAATAACCACTAAAGTTAGAATTCCAACTGGAAATGCATATTTCATCAACATTTCAGGATCAATTAACATTCCGACCGATACGAAGAAAACAGCTCCAAATAAGTCTTTTACAGGTTTTACTAAATGTTCAATATGTTCGGCTTGTGTGGTTTCGGCAATAATAGAACCCATAATAAAAGCGCCTAGAGCAGGCGAGAAGCCTACATTTGCTGCAAATAATACCATTAGTAAACACAATGCCAATGAAACGATAAGTAACATTTCATCCGTTAAAAGATGTTTGGCTTTTTTAAGTAATGTTGGTATAAAGAAAATTCCTGCTACAAACCAAATGGTTAAAAAGAAAATCAATTTTAAAACCGATTGTAACAGTTCGCCACCTGAAAACTGCTGACTCACAGCAACAGTTGATAATAAAACCATCATTAAAATCGCTAAAATGTCTTGCACAATTAACGCTCCAATTACATTTCCAGCGAATTTTTGTGTTTTTACGCCTAACTCGTCAAAGGTTTTTAAAATTATGGTTGTGGAAGAAATGGATAAAATTACGCCTAAAAATAAACTGTTCATTTTGCCCCAATCCATCAATTGTCCTACGAAATACCCCAAAGCTACCATAGTGATAATTTGGGTCAACGCTGTGATGGAAGCCGTTCCGCCGACTTTCATTAGTTTTTTAAAACTAAATTCGAGTCCTAAACTAAATAAAAGGAATATTACACCAATTTCTGCCCAAACCTTTACACTATTCATGTCTTTTACGGTCGGGAAAAAGTCAAACTCACTTCCAGCTAAAAATCCAGCGACCAAATATCCTAAAACTAACGGTTGTTTTAAGATTCTAAAAATGAGTACTGCAATGGCTGCAGTGACTAAAATTAGACCTAAATCGCTAATTAAATTGGGTAAATGAACAGTGGAAGCAGTAAGCAATATGGGCATAGAATTGAATTTTTACTAAAATAGTGAAAAGTGGTCGGTTTTCAAAATTTCAATCCTTTATGCGCTCAATTTTATTGTTTTTTTAACGAATTTAGTTCTTGAAGCATGTAAAATTTCATTTGGTTTGAAACCACAAATTGACAAATCATTTCTAATGTTTTCAGATCTACTTCATACTCATTTGTAGCTTTATCAACAGGCTTGTGTCCGTAGAATACGACTATTTTATTGTGTTTTTTTGCGTAATTTAAAACTTTAGTTAAGTAGTTTAAACTAAAATGCTCGTAATTACTGTCGATTCCAATTCCGTTTGCTAATCGAGTTCCGTTGTAGAAATTAGCGTTATCGGCTACTTTTTTGCCGCCTTTTGCTGTGCCTCTGATGATATTGAAATGTTTTTGTAATTCATAGTCTAACGTTTGTGTTTTGGCTCCAAAAGGATAAGCAAATGATTTAATTTCGATGCCTTCTTTTTTAAATGCTTCGATTAAAGGAAAAATTTCAACTATTAAGTATTGCTTTTTATTATTTTTCTTAGTGAATTCTTTTGCATTGAGATGACGTAATCCGTGACCAGCAATTTCGTGACCTTTTGTTTGAAGTTCTTTTAAATTTGAGATATCTGAAACCGAGAGTTTTTCAAAATTACTTACACAAAAAGTCGCTTTCCAATTGTATTTTGCGAGTTGAACATCCGCTTCTTTCCATTCGTTTACGAAGTAATCATCAAATGTGATAACAACTCCAGCTTTGGAATTTGTGGTTGGGGTTTTGGTAGACGAACAAGAATATAAGAAAAAACCTATCAGTAAACTAATAAAAATGAGTTTTATACTGATAGGTTTTGGCATTTTTGATGTAAATTAAAAGGTTAAAATGGATTACAATTTAATCAATTTAATTGATTGAGATTTACCTTTTGAATTAATTTTAGCAATATATGTACCTGATGGTTGGCTACTAATGTCTAACTTAAATTCATTTGAATTGATTTCTTTTGAAAGCACTTCCTGACCTAATAAATTGTATAATGAAATTATTTCAATAGTTTCAGGTGACGAAAAATTCACAATATTGTTTGTTGGATTAGGATAAAAAGAAATAGTGCTATTTTCAAAATTAGAAGTTGAAAGTGTTGTGTTTTCAAAAACTCTAACATGACCTGCACTTGTACCGTTGCCATCATTAAATGGCGTTCCAGCAGCTAGAATACTTCCATTTGCACTTAAACTTAACGATCTTCCAAATTGATCACCATTTGTCTCACCTAAAATATCAGCACCTTGTTGTATCCAAGAACTTCCAATAAACTTAAAAACACGAACATAGCCGTTTACAAGTGTTAATGAGCTAGCAGTTATAACACTACCATCTTGACTAATACCTACTGCTGTTCCAAAAAAATCACTTCCAGTAGTGCCAAGAATAGTTTCTCCTTTTTGAACCCAATCAGTTCCGTCCCAACTAAAAACTTTTACAAATCCTAAAGCGCCATTAACAAATGAATATCCTCCAGCAATAAAGGTATTGCCACTTGTGTCCAAAGAAATAGTATATCCAAAACTTGCGTTTGTATTATCACTATCAATATCAGTACCTTTTTGAATCCAAGAACTACCATTCCATTCATAAACTCGTACTTGACCTGTATTTGTTCCACCAGCATCATTTCCGGACGCACCTATAGCAACGATTGTGCCTGTTGCATTTATTGAAACAGAGCCAGAAAAGTCATTTGCGGCTTCTCCATCAATATCACTCCCTAATTGATTCCAAGCAGAACCATTCCATTCATAAATACGGCAGTGTCCAGAACTACTTCCGTTTACACCATCATTAGAACTTGCTCCAATTGCTATACGATTTCCATTTGCGGTTAAACTAATAGAACTTCCAGCAACATCATTAGGTGCTTCACCATTAATATCAGTTCCTTTTTGAATCCAAGATGTACCATTCCATTCAAAAATTCTTGTATATCCCGTTGGACCAGTAGGACTTAAGTAAGAAGTATTTAGAAAGCCTGGAGCTCCAACTGCAATAGTATTTCCATCAGAACTAATACTTACAGCTTCACCAAAAACATCTCCTTGATTAGATCCAATAAGATCATCTCCACGTTGTGTCCAGTTTGTGCCATTCCACTCATACACTCTCGCCTTTCCTGTCATAATTCCATTATCCATAGCTCTCGGCGCTCCAACTATTAAAACGGTTCCGTCAGCATTTAAATCGTTTGAAGTACCTGATTGTTCATTGGCAACTAAACCGTCAATATCAGCCCCTAATTGATTCCATTGTGCGAAAGAAATGAATGAGGTAAATAAGTATAAAAAAGTAATTTTCTTCATAGAATGTAGTTTTAAATTTTAATTCTGTTTTTTTTGAATAATAAGTAGCTTCAATTTTTGAAACTACTTATTATCAATTTACATTTTTTACTCATTACAGTTATTAATGTTATAACCTTCTCTAAATAACGTAGTAGTTCCACTTTCTGAAACTAAATCTACCACATTACCATTACATTTGAAATTAGGAACCGATACAGATGAATTTCCAAAAAACAAATCAATAACTAGATTTTCTCCTTCGTATACCCAAGGATTAGGATTTGGAATTGCAGTAGTAATATCACCAAAAGTTCCATTAGTGCTATAGATAGTATGTTTTTCTGTAGCTGTAAATTCATACATTACAGTTTGTTCAAACCCTACTAAATGCCATCTTCCAATTATGGTGTTTTCAATTGCAGGTTGCTGATCATTGTCATCATTTGAACAACTAACTAAAATAACAGATAAAAATAATAAGGATAAAATCTTTTTCATAACATGTATTTTTAAAATTAATTATTCAAAATTCAAGATAATTATTCAAAAAAACATCACGCCTAGGAGTGAAAGTATTGATTTCATTGATAAAAGTGAAAATAAAATCTAATTATTAGAAAGTTTTATAGCTTTCATAATTAACGATGTTTTTTTGTATTTTGATTCTTTTATTTCAAAATAGTCATACATTCGTTTTAAAGAAGAGCCAATTCCGTCAACACTCATAAAAGCTTTTTCGGCTATATCTTTATTAGAAATTACAGGATCATCTAATAATATATTTAGAACATTCCAATCGGTTTCATTTATTTTTCGATCGATTGAAGTTTCTATTTTAGTTCTATTTAGTTCAAATTTTGAGGTTGAAATAGGTAAACCTAAATTACTATTGTTTTTAAGTTCTTTTATTTCTTTTAGCAATTCATCTCTTTTCTTTTTGTTAGCTATTGATTTTTTTCTTGAATAAAAAAATAATAACAAAATAAGTGAAAGAAAAATGAGAACAATTAAAATTATTCTTTTAAGTTGATTCTTCTTAAGAACTTCATGAGAATTTTTAAATTCTTGATTTAACGACTCCTTTATTAATGATAGATTGCTTTTCTCTTTAATTATACTGTCGTTATAAACAATGTATTGGTCATACATTTTATGCGACAAATCTACTTTGTTTTCTGCTTTATAGCATTTATATAATAATTGGTATAATTTTGCTTTTATTTTTTTGTCGGTATCTGCGTTTAATTGAGGTAAAACTTCTTCGCCAATTTTTGTAGCTTCTTTTACATTTGAATGAAAAGTTAGTTCAGCAATATAGATTTTGTTGTCTAATACTTTTGTAGTGTTTCCAATATTTTGATTCAATTCAAGACTTTTCTGCGCAAAAAGAAACGCTTTTTCAGAATTATTTAGTCTTTGATTTGATTTTGCCATTAGCAAATAACAATCTGAACTTGAAAGTAGATTGTTGTTTGATTCAAGTATTTTTAATGCTTTTTGTGCATGTTTTATTGCTTTATTGTTATCTTTTTCTTCAAAATAAGCAGATTCAATATTGAGCCAAATGTTTCCTATTTTATCTTGTAAATTTAATTTTTCATACAATGTAAGTGCTTTGTTGAAATAGTCAAGAGCCAATTCATTATTGTTTATATCAAAATAAACCAAACCTAAATTATTTAAAATATCGGCTTCTGCATTTTCTTCTTTGTTATCTTGAAATATTTTTAAACTTAAATTATAATATTTTACGGTTTCAAAAAACTTGTTTTGTTCTCTGTAAACATTTGCAAGATTAGAATTTAAACGTGCTAAAGAAACGTCATCATTTAAAGTAGATTGAATTACTATGGCTTCTTTAAGAGACTCTATGGCTTTGTCTGTATTTCCTTTTACATAATATGCTTTTCCTCTTTCTTTAAGCACCTTAACTTTTTCGATAGCTACATTCGATTTTTGAGCTATAGAATAATGAAGATTACTTACTGTTAATGCTTTATCAGGATTTGAAAAAACAACTTCAGGATAATATGCATTTATTGCTTTAAGTCTAATAGAATCAGCGTTTTTAGGGTTTTCCCAAATTAATTTTAATTCTTTCTCAGTATTTTGTGCAACTAAATTAATTGTTGAAAAAATAAAAAGAAAGACTATTTTGATGATTCTATCTGTAAACATATATTTATTAAATTCCCAAATAATTACTTGGTGTAATTTGCATTAATTCTGCTCTAACTTCTTCCGTAACGTTTAATGTTTCAATGAAATTATGAATCGCTTCTTTGTTAATTACGGTATTTGTTCTGGTTAAATCTTTTAAAGCTTCGTATGGGTTTGGATAGCCTTCACGACGTAAAATCGTTTGAATTGCTTCTGCAACAACCGCCCAATTTTTCTCTAAATCTTCTGCGAATTTTTCTTCGTTCAATAACAATTTATTTAAGCCTTTTAAAGTTGCTTCAAAAGCAATTAACGTGTGTCCCATTGGAACCCCAATATTACGTAAAACAGTACTATCCGTTAAATCGCGTTGTAATCTTGAAAGTGGTAATTTTGCAGAAAGATGTTCGAAAATCGCATTCGCAATTCCTAAATTTCCTTCTGAATTTTCGAAATCAATTGGATTTACTTTATGTGGCATAGCCGAAGAACCAATTTCGCCTGCTTTGATTTTTTGTTTGAAATAATCCATAGAAACATACGTCCAAATATCTCTATCCAAGTCGATTAAAATAGTATTGATACGTTTTAAAGCATCAAAAAAAGCTGCAAAATGGTCGTAATGTTCAATTTGTGTTGTTGGAAACGAATGGTGCAATCCTAAACTGTTTTCTACGAAATCGCTTCCAAATTTTCTCCAATCTGTAGTTGGATAGGCCACTTTGTGTGCGTTGTAATTTCCGGTTGCACCACCAAATTTAGCTGCAAAAGGAACGTTGAATAACAAACGCATCTGCTCTTCTAAACGTTCTACAAAAACTAAAATTTCTTTTCCTAAACGAGTAGGAGAGGCTGGTTGTCCGTGGGTTCTGGCTAACATTGGAATATCCTTCCATTCCATTGCTAATTCTTTCAATTTTGCAATTACGCTTACTAATCCTGGTAAGTATACGTTTTCAAACGCTTCTTTAGTAGAAAGCGGAATTGCTGTATTGTTGATATCTTGTGAAGTCAATCCGAAATGGATAAACTCTTTATATTCTTGTAATCCTAAACCGTCGAATTTCGATTTGATGAAATATTCCACCGCTTTTACATCGTGATTCGTTGTTTTTTCAGTTTCTTTAATCCAAAGCGCATCTTCAGTAGAAAAGTTTTTGTAAATGGCTCTTAATGAATCATAAACTGATTTGTCAATTTTGGCTAATTGAGGTAAATCGGCTTCGCGTAAAGCAATAAAATATTCAACCTCTACCAAAACACGGTATTTAATTAAGGCTTCTTCTGAAAAATAAGGAGATAATGAAATAGTTTTGCTTCTATAACGACCATCAATTGGCGAAATAGCGTTTAATTCTGTTAATTGCATTTTGTTGTGTGTTGTTTAAAGAAGTGCAAATTTAGTAATTAGTGATTAGTTATCAGTAATTAGTTTCGAGTTTTTTACTTTAAATTTAAAAGTTCTTCTTTCACAATTTTCATTCCTTCAACGGCGGTAAGCGGTAACACTTTCAACTCGTTTGGTAAATCGTAAATTGTAGCTGGTTTAGGATCGATATAAAAAACGGGTACATGGTTTTCTACATAATTCATTAATCCAGCGGCTGGATAGACTTGTAACGAAGTTCCTATAATGATTAAAACATCTGCTGTTTCCACAATATCAATAGCATTTTCTATCATAGGAACATCTTCTCCAAACCAAACTATATGTGGTCGTAATTGATTGCCATCTAAATCAAAATCGCCTAAATTCAAATCGTGCTTCCAATCTAAAACGAAGTTTTCATTACTAATACTTCTGACTTTTAATAATTCGCCATGCAAATGAATAACTTTATTGCTTCCGGCTCTTTCATGTAAATCATCAACGTTTTGAGTAATGATATGAATATCGAAATGTTCTTCTAATTCAGCCAAGATTTCATGTGCTTTATTTGGTCGTACAGTTAGGAGTTGAGCTCTTCTTTTGTTGTAAAAGTCCAAAACCAATTCTGGATTTTTTTTCCAACCAATAGGTGACGCCACTTCCATAATGTCATGACCTTCCCACAAGCCATAAGCATCACGGAATGTTTTAATTCCGCTTTCGGCACTAATTCCAGCACCTGTTAATACTACAATTTTTTTCATCGTTAATTTTTCTTTTTCTTTGTAGTAAATTTAAGAAAAAAGATGAGTTTTAACAAGTTTGAACTTTTAGAATATTTGGAAGGATTTATTACTGAAAACCGAAAAGAAGGCTTTTTGAAAGTTTTAAAAAATCGTACCAAACATTTTACAATTGCAATGGAAGATGTGTTTCAATTGCACAATACTAGTGCTGTAATGCGTAGTTGCGAAGTTTTTGGAATTCAGGAATTAAATGTAGTGGAGCAGAAATTTGGTAAAAGCATTGACAAAGAAATTGCAATGGGAGCCGAAAAATGGGTAGATATCAATCGTTTTTCTTCTATTCAGGATTGTATTACTAATTTAAAGCAAAAAGGATATCAAATTATAGCCACAACACCACATAATGATTCTTGCTTATTGCATGAGTTTGATATAACACAACCGTCAGCATTATTTTTTGGAACGGAGCGTGATGGTTTGTCGGAGGAAGTAATGCAACAAGCGGATGGTTTTTTGAAAATTCCTATGGTAGGTTATACAGAAAGTTTGAATATTTCTGTTTCTGCAGCTATTATCATTCAGGATATAACAAATCGTTTGCGACAATCTGATATTAATTGGAAATTAACAGAAGATGAAGTATTAGAAAAACGATTAGATTGGACTCGTAAAACAATAAAAGATATTGATTTTATTGAACAAAAGTTTCATGAAAGAAGTTAATCTTCTTCATTTTCAGGAGTTGCAATTTCCTCTTCAATTCCCTTCTTTTTTTTCGTGTTTGACATTAGTCCTATCATCATAACTAAAGCTGTTATAATAATTACTTGAATAATTAACGATTTGTTAGCTAATGCTTCTTTTTGACTTATTGGAATAGTTAAAAACAATAAAATGGTGATTAATCCTCTAGGCGCAATAAACACTAATGGATTAATTGGGATTTTAAATAATTTTAAAAATATAAATCGAATTGAAAGGATAGCCGCAACGATTAGTAAGGCCCAAACAATTGTTTTTGAATTTAGTAATTCTGATGTTTCTAGTAAATAACCAAACAATAAAAAGAATAAAGAGCGAATTAGAAAAACAATTTCGTAAGTAAGACCTTTAAATCTTTTTACTTCTTTATTTAAAATTGCAGGTTGTAATCTTTCTATGAATTTATAGCGTTTTAATTCATCTAAATTCCCTAAAAACAATCCAAATAATAAAATAAAAATTAACGCAGGTAAGTGGTATACTTTTGATATTTCATATATTAAAACTACCATTAATATAATGGGAGCAAATTTAATATGGTGCTTAATTTTACTTAATAAAAAGGCTAGACCAATGGTTGCAATAAATGTAATTACTAAAATTACTAAAATCTGAAGAAATAAATTGACAAATCTTTCAGTGTTTATAACGGCATTTAAAGTAACAAAATTAAAAAAGATAACGCCAAATATATCAGACATGCTACTTTCGTAGGTTACAAACTCTTTATTTTTAGAAGTTAAATTATGAACGCTAGGAATTGCAATAGCACTACTTATAATTGCAAAAGGAATAGCATTTGACAATGCCATTTTATATGTTGTATTCGCATCTCCGTAGTAATAAAAAGCATATGCTAATCCAAAACTAAAAATTAAAATAGGTAAAAAGGCTATTAAAGAAGTTTTACCTACAAATGCTAATTTACTTTTATTTAATTCAAGTTCTAAAGAACCTTCAAGTACAATTAATATTAAACCAATTGTTCCTAAAACAGGTAAAATAGGAGTAAGATCGGGAATAGTTATATGAACAAAACTTAATAATTGTTTTACAGAGAATCCTAATATTAAAAGTAGTATTACAGAAGGAATCTTTGTCTTTGATGAACTAAAATCAAAGGCATAAGCAAGAAGTAATAATATACAAAGTGTTATAATCAAAACAAATTAGTTTTAAATCAATTAAAGGGAATGCGCCTTAAAATCTTGCATCAAATATAAACTAAAATCTCTTATGAAAATTATTTGAGTTGTAAGAATTTATAATAAAAAAACAACAATTATCTGTTCTTTTTTAAGATTTTATACTCTTCATAACAAGCACTAATGGCATCCATGATTTGCAAGTCGTTAGCAGTTTGAATAAAATACTCAGAATAATTGCAATTTTGAAGTATAATAGGAATATCATCTTTATTAATTTCTAATAAAGCAGCAAGTGTTTCTCGATCAAATTTTGTGGCTAAAAGATTTCTAACGGTATCATCTTTCTTCATTTCTTTTAGCTTTTTCATTTCTTTTGGTCTTTTTCCAAAAATATTGTAAAGAAAATCAGAAGGATTTGATATTGAACCTAAAAGTTTTGCAATAGCTCCTGGTTTGCTGGTGCCGCCCTCATAGCCTGCATTAAGACCTGAAATACTATATCGGTAGGAATCATCAGCAACCGGAATTAATCGAGTATCAACTTCAACATAACCTGTTAGGTTATATTTAGCAACAACTACTTCGTCTAATACATAGGCTTTTTCGCTCAAATAAATTTTGGTAGGATTGTTCTTAATCCAGTCATTAGTTACTTTTACTTTAACCGTTTCGTAACTTAAATAACTAAATAATAAAGTGTCGTTTACTTTAGCTTCAATTTCAAATGTTCCGCTTGGGCTACTTACTGTTCCTTTTACGCGAGTTGTATTAATAACGTGAACATTTCCCATAGGAAGTTTGGTTTCGTTATGTATAACGGTTCCTTTTAAATTCGTCACAAGCGAATCTGTTTGTGAAAAACATAAATTTGAAATTAGTGCAAAAAGAAAAACTACAAAATATCTCATCCTTTAATTTAATGATTCAAAAATACGAATCAAAAGGTGATATTTTGTAGTTTTTTATAAATTTATAAGAAAATTAACGAAAAACGTTAACTTCTTCTTGGTCTTCTTGGTCTTGCAGTATCTCCAGCGCTTTCAGCACGTCTTGGTGCTCTATCTGAAGATCCAGTTGAAGATTCTCTTCTAGGAGCAGAACTACTTCTTTCTCCTCTGAATCCACCACTATCTCTTCCGCCTTCTCTTCTAGGAGCAGAACCACTTCTTTCTCCTCTGAATCCACCACTATCTCTTCCGCCTTCTCTTCTTGGACCAGATCCGCTTCTTTCACGATTAAATCCGCCTTCGCGTCTTCCACCGCCAAATCCACCACCTGAGCTTCTTCCGTTATGATCACGTCTTCCGCCACCATCGTTTTTAGAAATTTCAACGTTAATTCTACGACCATTCATGTCATAGCCGTTTAACACTTCCATTACTTTTTCAGTGTGTTCGCCATCAGTATTAAAGAAAGAGAAACCTTCTTTTACATCAACTTTAAATACGTCATCTCTACCTAAATCTAATGTTTCTTTGATAAAATCTTTCAATTGCATCCAATCGAAATCATCTCTTGCTCCAATGTTAATGAAATAACGAACAGGATCACCCGCTCTAATTTCTCTTGGTTCAGAACTTCTTTCTCTATCATTTCCTCTTTCACCTGATAAATCACGTTTCGATTTGTAATAGTTGATGAATCTATTGAATTCAACAGAAACCATTTTCTTGATTAACTCTTCTTTAGATAAACCATCTAAAACTTCATTAATAGCTGGTAAATAGTTGTCAATTTCGTGATCAACTTCTGTATCTTTAATTTTGTTTGCTAAGTGCAACAATTGAATTTCGCAGATTTCAATTCCAGATGGGATTGTTTTTTCTACAAATTTTTGTTGGATAATACGCTCAATTGAGTGTATTTTTCTGATTTCACTTTTCGTAATAATTACGATAGAAGTTCCTAATTTTCCAGCTCTACCAGTTCTTCCAGAACGGTGATTGTAAGTTTCAATTTCGTCTGGTAATTGGTAATTTACTACGTGTGTAATATTATCTACGTCAATTCCACGTGCTGCAACGTCTGTTGCAACCAACATTTGAATTTGACGACCTCTAAACGATTTCATTACGCCATCACGTTGTGCTTGCGATAAATCTCCGTGTAAAGCTGCTGCGTTGTACCCATCTTCGATAAGTTTTTCGGCAACCGCTTGTGTGTCTCTTTTAGTTCTACAAAACACAACCGAGAAAATATCTGGGTTAGCATCTGCTAAACGTTTTAAAGCTTCGTAACGGTCACGAGCATTCACACAATAGTATTCGTGTGATACAGTTGCCGAACCAGAGTTTTTGCTTCCTACAGTAATTTCTACTGGAGTAGACATAAATTGTTTTGCAATACGCGCTACTTCAGCAGGCATTGTTGCAGAGAATAACCATGTGTTTTTCTCATCTGGTGTGTCCGATAAAATGGAACAAATGTCTTCGTAGAATCCCATATTTAACATCTCATCTGCCTCGTCTAAGATACAAAAATCGATGTTTTTAATGTTTACAAGACCTCTGTTAATCATGTCTTGCATTCTACCTGGTGTAGCCACAATAATTTGTGCACCACGTTTAACTTCTCTAGCTTGTTCTGTAATGCTTGCACCACCATAAACAGCCACTGTATGTAACCCCTTTATGTACTTTGAGTATAATTTAATCTCGTTGGTGATTTGTAAGCATAACTCACGCGTTGGCGATAAAATTAAAGCCTGAGTGTTTTTGTTCTCAGCGTCAATTTTTTGAATTAGTGGAAAACCAAAAGCTGCGGTTTTTCCTGTACCTGTTTGCGCTAGGGCAACTAAATCTGTGTTTTGTTCCAATAGTACTGGAATCGCTTTTTCTTGCACTTCTGACGGATTCTCAAATCCTAGATCTTTAATCGCCAGCAGTAGCGACTCATTCAATCCTAATTGTTCAAATTTATTCATATATTATTTTAAATTGGGTGCAAAGGTACGCTTTAAAAATCATATAAACTAATTTGTTAGATATTGATTTTCAATATTTTAGATAAAAATATATAAATAGAATTGTATTGAATAGGTAATTCTGAAAGTTTTAGAAGTTGTTTTTTGTAAAATATTCAATCAATTGCTTAACCGCAATTCCTCTGTGGCTGATGTTTGATTTTTCTTCCATACTTAATTCCGCAAAAGTTTTATCATATCCGTCAGCTACAAAAATTGGATCATACCCAAATCCGTTAGTCCCAATTTTTTCTTCAATGATTTTTCCGTTAATAATTCCTGTGAATATGTTTTGCTTCCCGTTTAAATTTAAGGCAATCACTGTTTTAAAATTAGCTTTTCGATTGGTTTTATCTTTTAATTCGAATAAAAGTTTGTCCATGTTGTCATTTGCATCTTTTTGTTCACCTGCATAACGAGCCGAATACACTCCAGGAGCACCGTTTAAAGCTTCCACTTCTAAGCCGGTGTCGTCTGCAAAACAATCGTAGCCATATTTCTCGGTAACGTAATTGGCTTTTAAAATCGCATTTCCTTCAATCGTATCAGCTGTTTCTGGAATATCTTCAAAACAACCAATCTCTTCCAAACTGACAATTTGAATAGTGTTTGGAACTAAAGCCTGAATTTCCTGAATTTTATTTTTGTTGTTGGATGCAAATACGAGTTTCATGTGAAGTTATTTAGAAATGTAAAAGTACGAAACGTCTATAAAGTACAAAAGCCGATCTGGAGCGATCGACTTTCATGGTGAACGTGTAACCACATTTCTGTGTCGTTCGGTGCAAATGTAAGTCCATTTATTAAATAAACAAGTAGAATTAAGTTTTTTTTTATCTTAAATTTTTCATACCAAATAAATTATAATAAAAACTTTTTTCTTTATACTTTTGCATCGTTTTAAACACCTATTATATCATGGTAAAAGATTTATTCGAAAGAATTCAAAACAATAAAGGCCCATTAGGAAAATGGGCTTCACAAGCAGAAGGATATTTTGTATTCCCTAAATTAGAAGGAGAATTAGGACCAAGAATGCAATTTCAAGGTAAAAATATTTTAAACTGGAGTTTAAATGATTATTTAGGATTAGCTAATCATCCAGAAGTTAGAAAAGCAGATACAGAGGCTGCTATACAATACGGAGCTGCTTACCCAATGGGCGCTCGTATGATGAGTGGTCATACTAATTATCACGAACAATTAGAAAATGAATTGGCAGCTTTCGTTATGAAAGAATCGGCTTATTTGTTAAACTTTGGTTATCAAGGAATTATGTCAACTATTGACGCTTTGGTAACGAGAAATGATGTAATTGTTTATGATGTTGATGCTCATGCTTGTATTATTGATGGAGTACGTTTGCATAGTGGAAAGCGTTTTACTTACAAGCACAACGATATCGAAAGCATGGAGAAAAACTTGCAACGTGCAACAAAATTGGCGACTGAAACAGGTGGAGGAATTTTATTTATTACCGAAGGTGTTTTTGGAATGCGTGGTCAACAAGGAAAGTTGAAAGAAGTTGTTGAAATGAAAAAGAAATACAATTTCCGTTTATTAGTTGACGATGCACACGGTTTTGGTACACTTGGTAAAACAGGTGCTGGAGCAGGTGAGGAGCAAGGTTGTCAAGACGGAATTGATGTGTATTTTTCAACTTTCGCAAAATCAATGGCTAATATCGGTGCTTTCGTTGCAGCAGATAAAGATATTATCGATTATTTAAAATATAATTTACGTTCGCAAATGTTTGCAAAAGCGTTGCCAATGATTCAAACAATTGGTTCATTAAAACGCTTGGAGTTATTACGTAATTCATCTGAAATTAAAGATAAATTATGGGTAAATGTAAATGCTTTACAAAATGGATTAAAAGAAAGAGGATTTAATATTGGTGATACGAATACTTGTATTACACCAGTATATTTAGAAGGTTCTATTCCAGAGGCAATGATTATGGTAAATGACTTACGTGAAAACTACGGAATTTTCCTTTCTATTGTAGTATATCCTGTGATTCCTAAAGGAATTATTTTATTAAGAATGATTCCTACAGCTTCTCATACCTTAGAAGATATTGCTGAAACTTTAGCAGCTTTTGAAGCTATTCGTGAGAAATTGGTAAACGGAACGTATGCTAAAATTGCAGAGGCAAGTGTTCAAAATGTAGAGTAAAACATTCTTTATACATAACAAAAAGGGATTCCAAATGGAATCCCTTTTTTATAGTTCTTTTTTATATGTTCTTCTACGTTTGTTGATTTTTGTATTGAAGTTTTTCCATAAATTATGAATGGCATGATTTTCTTCTAATTCAGGAGTTCTAGTACATGTATCGATGCCTTTAGCTTGACAAATTTTATAATATTCATCAAAAATTATTGCTGTAACACCTTTACTTTGATATTCAGGAGTAACTCCAATAAGATAAAAAACTACTTCTTTTGAATGTTTTCTAGCTTGAAGCAAATGATAAAATCCGAAGGGGAATAGTTTTCCATTAGCTTTTTTGAGTGCTTGTGAAAATCCCGGCATTACTATAGCAAAAGCTATCATATTGTCGTTTTTATCCATTATGAATTTAATAAATTCTGGATTTATAAAACTAATGTATTTCTTTTTAAAATATTCTTTTTGAATACTGTTAATAGGTACAAATGATTGTAATTTTGAATACGTTTCATTAAACAAATCAAACATTTTGTCCACATAAGGCATGATGTCTTTTGTCTTTGTAAAGTTTAGACTTCGCAATTCGTATCGTTGTTTTACAAGTGAACTAAATTTTGTAAATTGTGTTGGGTCAATATTACTAAATGAGAAAGTACTTTCAATGTATTCCTTTTCTTTTACGAAACCTAATTGTTCAAAATGCTCTTTGTAATATGGCAGACTATACCAAGTAATCATATTGCCCATTTGGTCAAAACCTTCAGTCAATATTCCAACTTTATCTAAGTTTGAAAAACCAATTGGACCTTCTATGTGATCCATTTGGTGCTTTTTTCCTAGTTCTTCTACTTTTTCCAACAATGCTTTGGTAACTTCAATGTCATCAATCACATCAAACCATCCAAATCGAGTTTTTCTTTTGCCTAATAATTTTACTTCTTCCCAATTTATAATTGCTGCAATTTTACCTACAATCTTATTGTCTTTATAGGCTAAATAAAAATGGGCTTCTGCAGTTTGAAGGGCTGGATTTTTTGTTTTATCAAAAGTTTCAAGCTCTTCAGCAATAATAGGAGGTATCCAGTACGGGTTGTTTTTATATAATTCGAAAGAAAACATGACGTAATCTTTCATTTCTTTTTTGGTAAGTGCTTCTTTAATTGTTATCATTTTATTCAACTGCATCTTTTCTTTTCTTAGATTCTTTTTCAGCTTTTTTCTTAACTTTTTTATCCATCTTGCTTCCTTTATCTTTTTCAATTTTTACTTCTTGATATTGATCAGCAAATCGCCAAGAAAAGCCAATTCCGGCATTTAATAAACCTGGGGTGTCTTTAATGTTTTTTCCAATAGAAGCATCAACTTGCATGTTTTTGTCAAACAAGAAAGCAGCTCCAATTCTAAAAAACACATCTTTATAATAATCTCCCATATAACCTTGATTTTCTATAAAACCCGACCATTGCGCATTAAATCCACGAGTTAGTGTTAATACATAATTAATACTAGCAAAATCTGTCCCAATTTTGTCATACGTTAAGTTAGTTACCATAACCCAATGTCCTCCAAAATGATTCTGAGCAATCGCTGTTACTTTCGGACTAAAGGAAGGTTCTTCAATGTTGGCTGGAGCATAATTAAATGGTGTTTCTCCTACAGCAAAGTTAGCGCCTGCATACATAGCAAAAGCCGGAATAAATTGTCTCCATTTGAACTTTTTATTGGCTTTCCAACTGTATAAATTTGGTTTTTCTTCGAAATTTTTAAAGGGGTCGTAAATTAAATATTTCGCACCTAATGTTAATTGTCTGAATCCATTTCGTTGCTCTTCAAAATTGCCCGCTGTAAGTTTGTCATTTTGATATTGAATTTCAGCAATAACCTCTAATTCTTCTTTCCAAACTCCATATCTTATTGCTAATTCCCCCATAAAACCTTTAGCTTGGTAGTCTAATGTGTTATGATCTTCTGATATATAGGTAACACCGGTTTCTGTTTGGATAATTTTTTTTCCAACCGAAAAAGCCATCATCGATCGACCTGGACGATTTGAATTAATCTCATCTGTAAATTGTGCAAATGAAATTTGTGAAGAAATTCCGAAGATTAAAATAAAAAGTGCTTGAATAGATTTCATAAAAATAGATTTATTTCCAAAAATAGTTATTTTATCATAATTTTAAGAAACAAATTTGAAGTTTTACCAACCAATATCTGTATTTTTGAATTTTAAAATGTATATCAATGGAAATGGCTTCCTTCCCAAGTTTATTAAGAACTCTAGCAATTATAATTTTATGCTACTATTTGTTTAAATTTTTTATGCGAATATTTGCTCCTATTCTAATGCAAAAAGCGGTGAATAAAATGCAAGAAAAAATGCAGGAACAATATAAACAGCAACAAGAACAACAAAGTAGAGCTTCACAAGCAAGCGCACCAACCCCAAAACCTAAAAAAGAAGTAGGTGAATACATTGACTATGAAGAAGTGAAATAGTCATATAAATTTAATAGCACTAAGGATATTTTAACAATATCCTTTTTTTAGTTAATTTAGCACCTTATTTTATTATACTTATGAAGAATTTAAAAGCATTATATCCTCATTTATTAGTTTTAGTTGGATTTATTTTGGTTGCTCTTATCTATTTTTATCCTGTTTTGCAAGGGAATAAAATTTTCCAATCGGACATTGTGCAATATACCGGAATGGCAAAAGAGCAAAATGATTTTAGAAAAGAATCAAATGAAGAACCTTATTGGACCAATAGTGCTTTTGGAGGTATGCCAACGTACCAATTGGGTGCTAAATATCCAAATGATGTTATTGGAATGCTAGACGATACGTTACGATTTTTACCAAGACCAGCAGATTATTTGTTTTTATACTTCTTAGGATTTTATATTTTGTTAATTGTTCTTAAAGTAGATCCATTAAAGGCCTTTTTCGGAGCGTTAGCTTTTGGACTATCTACGTATTTGATTATTATTTTAGGAGTAGGACACAATGCAAAAGCGCACGCCATCGCTTATATGCCAATGGTAGTTGCCGGTGTTTTACTAGTTTTTCAAAGAAAATATATTATTGGAGGTTTGCTTACTATGGTCGCAGCGGCATTAGAAATCAATGCGAATCACTTCCAAATGACCTATTATTTATTGTTGTTATTAGTGATTATTGCTGTTTATTATATTGTTATAGCAGTTAAAAATAAAGAATTCAAAGAACTTGGGAAAATCATAGGTGTTTTTGCTATTGCAGGAATTTTTGCCTTAGGAGCCAATGCAACTAATTTAATGGCGACTTCCGAGTATGCTAAATTTTCTACTCGAAATAATAGTGAATTAACCTTTAATCCAGACGGTTCACCAAAAACAGATAGTAATGCAATGTCGTATGACTACATTACCGAATACAGCTACGGAGTTGCCGAAAGTTTAAACTTAATTGCACCCGGACTTTTTGGAGGTTCTAACAATGAAAATTTAGGAATTGAATCTGAAACCTATCAAAATTTTGTTGCGCAAGGCTATCCAGCTGACCAAGTGCAAGGTTTTGTAGAACATGCACCTGCCTATTGGGGAAATCAGCCAATTGTTGCAGCACCAGCCTATATTGGGGTAGTTGTGTTTTTCTTTTTTGTTATGGCATTTTTTGTTGAAAAACGAAACATTAAATATTTGTTTTTAGCAGGAGCTATTTTTTCATTATTACTTTCTTGGGGTAAAAACTTCAGTTTTTTAACGGATTTCTTTATAAATTATATTCCTTTTTATAATAAATTCAGAGCGGTTTCATCCATTCAAGTTATTTTGGAATTATGTATTCCGGCTTTAGCAATTGTTGGATTGTACCAATTTTTTAAACAAGACGAAAAAGTAAAATGGAATGCCCTTTGGAAATCTGGAGCCATTACTTTCGGACTTTTAGTGATTTTATTCTTGATAAAAGGAACGTTCAATTTCTCAGGAGCAAATGATGCAGCTTATGCACAAATGTATGGAGATGATTTCATTAGAACATTAAAAATAGATAGAGCAGCTTTGTATACTTCTGATGTTTTGCGATCGATGTTGTTTGTAGGATTAACATTTGGAGTTTTGTTTTTATTTGTAAAAAACCTGATGAAAGAAACTACAGTAATTATTATAGTGGGAATTTTAATGGTTTTTGACTTGTTTATGGTAGACAAACGTTATGTAAACAACAATCCAGACCAGTTTAGAAGTGCAAGAGAAGTGGATATGCCTTTTACACCATCTGATGCCGATCAAATAATTTTAGCAGATACGACACATTTCAGAGTTTTTGAAGTAGAAGGCGGAATGAGCAACGCTAGAACATCATATTTTCACAAATCAATTGGAGGTTATCATGCAGCCAAACCAAGAAGAATGCAACAATTGTTCGATTACCAAATCGCTAAAAATAACGTTCGTGTTCTTAACATGTTAAACGTAAAATATGTCATCCAATCCGATGAAAACGGACAAAAATTAGCCTTAACAAATCCAGCAGCAAATGGAAATGCTTGGTTTGTTGAAGAAGTTATGTTGGTGAAAACTGCCAATGAAGAAATGAAAGCTTTAGATACTTTGGATACAAAAAGAGTGGCTGTGTTTTCTAATGTTATTCATGATAAAAAATATCTGAAATCTCCAGGAAGAGCTATTTCAGAATTAGAATATGAAAAAGATTCAATTTCATCTATAAATTTAGTTTCATACCAACCAAATCATTTAAAATACATTTCAAATAATTCTAAAAATGGCTTCGCCGTTTTCTCTGAAATGTATTATAAAAACGGATGGAAAGCTACAATTGATGGAAAGGATGTTAGAATACATAATGTAAACTACGTTTTAAGAGGTTTAGAAATTCCAGCAGGAAAACACACTATCGAATTCAAATTTGAACCAGAAGTGGTAAAAACAGGAAGTACAATTGCACTATTCAGTTCAATTGGAATGCTTATATTGATAGGAGCAGGAGTTTATTTGGAGAGAAAGAAAAAGACTGAAGCTTAACGAATTTTGATTTTTGAACTTGAATATTTTGTAAATTTGAAAGAATATCTGTCAAAAAAATGAAGGCAAAATTGAATCACGATAAACCCGAAAAGTTAGAAGCTAAACGAATAGCAGAAGTAAAATCGCTATCTTATGTAGAACGATTAGAGCGCTTGATGGTTATTATTGAGCTCTCTTATACTTTAAAAAATGCTTCCAAAATTTATCCCATTAAGAAATGATTGGACAAATTTTAAATATTTGGAAATCTTTTCAAAAATATAATGTAAAGTACGTCACTATTGGTGGTTTTGCAGTTAATATTTATGGTTATAACAGAAATACGGGAGATTTAGATATTTTGATTGAGGATTCCATTGAAAATAGAAAAAATCTTAGAAAAGCTTTTGTAGATATTGGTATAGGAGATTTTGAATCTATTGAAACCATGCAATTTATTCCTGGCTGGACAGATTTTACATTAGATTTTGGACTTCGTTTAGACGTTATGACTTCTATAAAGGGTTTGGAGGATAAATCATTTGATTATCTTTTGTCTGATGCTACAATTCTGATGATAGGAGATACTCCGGTTAATTTTATTGATTATAAAAATCTTATCATAGCAAAAAAAGCAACAAACAGACTCAAGGATCAATTAGATATAGAAGAATTAGGTAAATTAAACGATAATATTGATTCATAACTAAATTTTGAAAACTCAAAAAATACTCATCATTTCCTATTACTGGCCACCAGCTGGAGGTCCGGGAGTACAGCGTTGGTTGAAATTTGTCAAATATTTACCCGATTTTAATATCGAACCTCACGTTTATATTCCTGAAAATCCAACGTATCCTTTAATTGATGAGAAATTATTGAGTGAAGTTTCAGATAAAGCCATTATCATCAAACAACCCATTTTTGAACCTTACGGATTAGCTTCTGTTTTTTCGAAAAATAAGACCAAAAAAATCAGCTCTGGAATTATTCCAAATCAAAAAAAGCAATCGTTTGTAGAAAAAACAATGCTTTGGATTCGTGGCAACGTTTTTATTCCAGATGCAAGAGTGTTTTGGGTGAAACCTTCGGTTAAGTTTTTGAAAGAATACCTTCAAGAAAATCAGATTGATACGATAATTACAACCGGTCCGCCACATAGTTTGCATTTGATAGGTTTACAATTGAAAAAAGAACTAAACATCACTTGGTTAGCCGATTTTCGTGATCCTTGGACAACCATTGGCTATCACAAACAACTAAAATTGAGTTCTTGGGCAGCCAAAAAGCATAAAAATTTAGAAAAGGAAGTCATGAATACATGTGACCAACTTTTAGTAACGTCACCAACAACAAAAACCGAATTTGAAGCTATTACTTCAAAACCAATCGAGGTGATTACAAATGGTTATGATGTGGAGAAAGTGATTAAAAAGCCATTGGACGAAAAATTTACATTGGCACACATTGGTTCGTTTTTATCGGCCAGAAATCCGAGAATATTATGGAAAGCGCTGAAAGAACTCACGAAAGAAAATCCCGAATTCAAAAAACAGTTCCAATTAAAGTTAATAGGAGCGGTGAGTGCTGAGGTGCTTCAGGCAATTAAAGAATTTAAGTTGGAGAAATATTTAAATCATTTGGGCTATTTGCCTCATGATGAAGCCATAATCGAACAAAGAAGTTCGCAAGTATTGTTGCTTATCGAAATTGATTCAGAAGAAACTAAATGTATTATTCCTGGGAAATTATTCGAATATATGGTTTCAGAACGCCCAATAATCGCTATTGGACCAGAAAACGCAGATTTCGCTCAAATCATAAAAGAAACCAATACAGGGACTTTTTTTAAATACGACGAATTAGAAGCTTTAAAAGCACAAATTCTGACTTGTTTTGACCAATTTCAGCAAAATAATTTAAAAGTGTATCCTATTGGCTTACAACAATACAGCAGAAAATCATTGACAGAAAAATTAGCCAAACTGCTAATCACTAATCACTAAATACTATTCACTCAAAATATGGGAATTGTCATCAAACAATCGATTAAAAATACCATCATTACCTACATAGGTTTTGGAATTGGTGCTATTAACACATTGTTTATGTATGCTCAATTTCTTGGCGATACTTTTTATGGTTTAGTTGGTTTTATTTTGTCGGCAGCTAATATTATGATGCCTTTAATGGCTTTTGGAGTGCATAATACCTTGGTAAAATTTTACAATGAATATGATACTGATGCTAAAAAATCGCAGTTTCTAACATTTGTTTTGCTTTTACCTTTGCTAACAATTCTTCCAATCAGCTTAATCGGTTATTTTGGTTATCATGAAATTGCAGAATTATTATCGCAAAAAAATGCAATTGTTTATGATTATGTTTGGCAAATTCCAGTAATTGGACTTTGTATGGGGTATTTTGAAATTTTTTATGCTTGGGTAAAAGTCCATTTACAATCGGTTTACGGTAGTTTTGTTAAAGAAGTTTTACTCCGAATTCTAATTTCAATCTTTTTGTTTGCCGTATATTTTGATTACATTTCTCCAAAAGAATTCGTTTTTGCTTTAATGGGAATCTATTTCGTAACTCTTGTGGTTATGTTTTTTTATGCTATGCGAGTAAAAAAACCAAGTTTTAATTTGGTTTTTCCTGATAATGCTAAAGCGGTTTTAACGTATTGTTTTTTTATTATTTTATCGGGTAGTGTTGCTACCTTGTTGTTAGATGTAGATAAATTTATGCTTAATTTTTATATCGATATCGATAATATTGCTTTTTATTCTGTTGCTATTTTTATTGCGACAGTTATTGCGGTTCCTAGTCGTGCAATGCATCAAATTACGTATCCAATTACGGCAAAATTAATGAGCGACAACAAGCAAGATGAATTGAATGAGTTGTATAAAAAGTCTTCCATTACGTTACAAGTTATTGGCGGTTTAATTTTGACAGGAATTTTAGTCAATATAAACGAATTATATACTGTTTTGCCTTTAGGTTATATTGAAGGAATTGCAGTGGTTTTCTTAATTGGAATTTCTAAGTATTTCGATTTGATTTTAGGGAACAATAATGCTATTATATTTAATTCAAAATATTACAAAGCAGTTTTGTTTTTAGGATTATTCTTAGTTTTTTTAACAATTTCATTAAACATGATCTTTATTCCGCTTTATGGATTGAATGGAGCAGCAATTGCAACGTTAATATCGATTACGTTATATAGTTTAGCTAAATTACTTTTTGTAGTGTTTAAAATGAAGTTATATCCGTTTACAAAAAACACAATACTAGCTTTGGTTATTGCAGTTGTAAGTTTTGTATTGTTTTATTATTGGGATTTTCCTTTTCATCCTTTTGTTAATATTATTCTGAAATCTATTTTAGTGAGTTTGTTTTATGTAGGATTGAGTTATTATTTAAAGATTTCTTCGGATATTAATTTTGTAATGAATTCTGTTTTCAAGAGAATATTCAAGTAATACTAGTTCGCAAAGCCGCTAAGAACCATTTTTTAAAAATATAAGTCATTTAAGTTTGTTTTCTATGTTGATTATGTCAAGTGAAACGTCCGAATCTTCGGGCTAAAAACACTCGCAAAGCATGGCTATGAATCTATGTGTTTAAAAAAGTTTAAAAGTTCAGATAAGTGATTTTTTGACTTTGACTTTGATATTGCTTTTTGATATTGCTTTTTGAATTTGCTTTTTGACTTTGACTTTGCGCTTGAACATAAAAAATCCTGCTTCATCTTCCCAGAATCCGCAGGATTAAAACAAACTAACCAACCAATTTTTATTTTCTTTTAACTTCTAAAGTTTCTCTTTTGATTTCTTTTACGTCATCATCAGACATTTTCGCTTTAGAACCGTCTTTTCTGTAGTAGTAATAGTCATCGTCGTTTCCATAATCGTCATCTCCATAATCATTTCCGTTTCCATAACCTCCGTTTCCTCCAGAATAATGAGTTCCTCTTGGATTGTAGTAATAACCACTATTCATAGCATTAATAAATCCATAAACATCCACAATTCGGCCTCTTCTGTCATAAATAATTCGCATATTCCCAACTCTTGTTACAGCAAAACTATTGTAGCTCATGTATATTGTTCCAATACGTTTTACTCTTCCAAAAGCGTCGTAGTTAATGTAAACATTTCCAACGCGTCTTACTCTACCAAAATTATCATGCTCAACACGGATTCCTCTTTCAGATGGACCATAATAACCTCTAACTCCAGGAGCGCCATTTGTTCTGTTTACAGTGTTTCTTGATCCTGAAGGTCTTGTATTGAAGTCAAATTCCCCATTTGGAAACAACATAAACTCAATCCCGCGTTCTCTAAAAATAATAGGTTCTGCATCTCTATAGTCAATGTAATACCCTCTTCTATCTGTGTTGTCAGAAAAAACAGGATTTTCTGACGCATAAGCCATACTTCCTACCAGTATGAAGCTGGCTACTACTAAAAGTGTAATTTTTTTCATAATACAACAATTTAAAAGTTGGGCAACTTCATTTTAAAACTCGTTTCTAAAACGGTTGCTTGATTAAGTATTTCCAATTGCCGTGCCAAACTCAAAAAAAGTGTTGTGAACAATTTGTTAATGAGTTGTTATTAAATAAAAAAAGAACGCTAACTTACTGATAGCGTTCTTTTTAATTATTTTTAAAAGTCTGGTTTTTATTGACCTCCGTATCTTCTCATCATTTCTTGTTGCATTTGTTCAACGCCTTCCATTCCTAATGTTGAGAATAAAACAACTATGTAAATTAAGTAAATAGCACCTAATATGATACCAATAATACTTAAAATTCTACCAATTTTTAAATTGTTATAATTGGTGTATAAACTTGGGTTCTCATTAAATAATTGTAAATCTTTTTTGGCTAATACTAATCCAATCGCACCAAGAATGATACTAATAAATCCATAACAACAACAAGTTAAGATTGAAAAAATCCCCAGAATAAGTACTGCGGTAGCATTAGGTAATTTTTGATTTTCCATAAAATATAAAGTTTAATTGGTTACAGTGTTTAAATAAATTTTAATAAAATAAGCTACTAAGATGACAACGGCATTTAAAATAGCACTTGCAATTACTAACTTAGTATAATTCCTTTTTTTGTCGAATAGGTGTAAACCTAAAAGAATAAAAAACAATGCTAAAGTATAAATAGCAGGAAACATTTTAAAGGCTTCGTAAAACTCACCTTCGAGTAAAAATGCAATTGCTCTTTGTGTTCCACAACCCGGACATTCGACCCCAAAAAGTTGTTTGTTCATACAAGGCAACATATGTTCTTCCATACTAATTTTTAACTTAAAATTGCTTTACAAGTTTACAAAAAAAAGTTCAGAAACAAATACTAATTTTAAAAACACTACTTTTGAAAAGTTAAAAAAGTACAATTTAAGAAAGAAGAATATGAAGCAATTTTTATACATTTTGATGTTTGCAGCAGTCGGAATTTTTGCCATGATTGAACAATCAAAAGCAGCTCCAAATCGATTTATTATGATAGGAGCAATGGCAGTTTTTATGTTTGGATTATTCCGTTTAATGAAAAAAATACCCTCTAAAAACGAAGAAGAAAATGACACAGAAATTTGAAGTAGGAGATAAGGTCGCGGTTTTAGATGACGATATTTCAGGAGTAGTAATAAAGGTTGAAAATAATGAAATTTCGGTGGAAACTACTGATAATTTCGTGATGACATTTTTTGTCAACGAATTGGTTAAAATAAACAATTCCAATGAGTTAAGTGGTTTTTTTTCAAGTCAAAGTTTAGGTTCTGTTTTAAAAGATAAAGAAGAGCCAAAAAAGCGAAGTTTTGTCAAAGAAAAGCGTTCTCGTAAGGATGAGTTTGTCTTAGAAGTTGACTTGCATATTGAAAAATTAGTACCTTCAAAACGAGGAATGAGCAACTATGATATTTTAACTTTACAGATGGAAACTGCAAAAAGACAACTCGATTTTGCTATCAAAAATCGGATGCCTAAAGTGGTGTTTATTCATGGTGTTGGTGAAGGTGTTTTGAAAGCCGAATTGGATTTTATGTTGGGTCGATATGATACCATTTCGTTCCAAGATGCGAACTATCAAAAATATGGTTTGGGAGCAACAGAAGTTTATATTAAGCAAAATGTGAAGTAAATTTTCGCTTAGTAATTTCACTTGAATTTCACTTCTAGTAATAAAAAAAAGGACTACTCAAGTTTGAATAGTCCTTTCGTTTTTAAAATATTTTTTTTACAAATCGGTCTCGTGATTTCCAAAAGTGTACTCTGTAAAACTAAAAGAATTTGAAGGTCCAGAGAAGTTTACGTTAACAAATTTAATGTTATGAGTGTAACCTGTAATTGTAATACCATCTGCGGCATAAAGTGCATCTGTAATAATTTCGATCGTTCCTCCAGTTGCATTCCATTCCTGATTAACAATTGGAGTAGCGGGAGGAATTAAACTACAAATACTTGTTGAAGCAACAGTGCCTGAATAAATCCTGTAAATAATTTGGTTGGTTGAACTTACGTTAACGATTCTAGGACTTCCATCAGCAGTTTCAACGTTTGCAAAACTAGTTTCAGGAATATTGATTAACAGCATCTCTTCTTGATTAATTTTAAAAATCAAATTATTATCCGTGCATTCTTGAATAGTTACAGTATCAAAATTGAAAGATTCTAGCGTAATATCGCCATCATCACAGGCTTGTAGCATAAAAGCTGAAGCTACTAAAACAAAAAGTTTTTTCATTTATTCATCGAATTTATGCAACAAAAATAAAGGTTTTAATTTATTAATTTACTAAAGTTTGTTAATTTATACATCGATTAGAATTTAAGATTTCCAAAATAAAATGATTTGTATCTTTGCGATATAAAATGAGCACTTACCATTTTTGATTTTTTTACCAATTTTGATGTGCGAATTCCAGTTGACCAATAAAAAAAATAAAAGCCTCAAATGAAAAAAGTGTATTTAGACAACGCGGCAACCACTGCTCTTCATCCTGAAGTAATTTCAGTAATGATGGATGTGCTTCAAAATGATTTCGGAAACCCTTCATCAACGCACAGTTTTGGTCGAAGTGCTAAAACGTTGTTAGAATCGTCTCGAAAATCAATTGCAAAATTACTAAATGCACAAGCTTCTGAGATTATTTTCACGTCAAGTGCTACCGAAGCGACCAATTGGATTTTGACCAGTGCAGTAAAAGATTTGGGAATTAAGCGCATTATTACCACTAAAATCGAACATCACGCTACATTACATACGGTTGAACATTTAGCAAAGGAATTCGGAATTCAAGTCGAATATATCACCATTTTACCAAATGGAAATATCGATTATCAAGATTTAGCGGCTAATTTACATTCAGATGTTCCAACATTAGTATCCTTAATACACGTTAATAACGAAATAGGAACCATTTTAGATATCAAACGCGTTTCTGACTTGTGCAAGTATGCAAAAGCACTTTTTCATTGCGATACGGTGCAATCTATTGGAAAAATACAATTAGATGTTCAAGAATTGGGAATCGATTTTTTAGTGGCTTCAGCACACAAATTTCACGGTCCAAAAGGAATTGGGTTTGCATATTTGAAAAAGAATTCGATGTTACAACCGATGATTTTTGGTGGCGAACAAGAAAAAGGCATGCGTGCCGGAACCGAAGCCGTGCATCAGATTGTGGGTATAGCGAAAGCGTTAGAATTAGCTTGCGTGAATTTAGAAAACGATACCAATTACATTTCCGATTTAAAAAAATACTGCTTTTCAGAATTAAAAAAAGTATTTCCAGAAGTTAAAATCAATGGAGAAAATACGTTTTATAACCTTTTGAATGTCCAATTGCCTTTATCGGAAGAAAAGACTTCCATGTTGTTATTTACGTTAGATATGAAAGGAATTGCTGTTTCACGCGGAAGTGCTTGTCAAAGCGGAAGCATCAAACCATCGCACGTTTTAGCTGAATTTTTATCACCAGAAGAAGCTAAAAAACCAAGTTTACGCATTTCATTCAGTCATTTTAATACGAAAGAAGATATTGATTTGCTGGTTGAAGCGTTAAAACAAGCATAACTTTTACCGTCACTTCGAGTGATTTTTAAAAGGAAAATGCTAATTTTTGCTTTTAAAAATTGTATCGAGAACTATAGCAACGATTTTTCCTTCTTTAGTTCTCGATACATTTTGTGTTTGTAAATCTTTGGCTTTACAAACACAAAACACTCGAAATGACGTTGGTGGAATTTCGTTTTTATTTCACTTTTTTTAATGCCTTTCTTTTTAACTCAATTACTAATAAAGCAATAGTAACTACTACCGTCACTTCGAGTGATTTTTAAAAGGAAAATGCTAATTTTTGCTTTTAAAAATTGTATCGAGAACTGTAGCAACGAATTTACCTTCTGTAGTTCTCGATACATTTTGTGTTTGTAAATCTTTGGCTTTACAAACACAAAACACTCGAAATGACGCCTGTGGAATTTCGATTTAAAACAAAAAAAAAACACGAATTACATCAATTAAATAATGCAATTCGTGTTCAATAAATTACTCAGGAAACTACAATTTCCCCATATTCTGAGCCAATGTCTCAATAAATTTTGTGATAGGTCCTTTGATCATCATTGCCATCATTGGGTTGAAATCACCTTCAAAAGCTAATTGAACTTCTGTATTATCAGCATCAATTGCGTTTAAGTTTCCAGTTAAAGTAAAAGGTAATTTACTTGAAGCAGCTCCTAAAACGATTTGTGAATTTGGAGTTCCTCCTTTTTTTACCAATTTAATTTCTGGCATTCCTTTTAATCCGAATTCAAAGCAATTCTCGTCAATTACTTCAAATTTCGCGATATTTTCAGGCATTAATTTTTCAAAATTCTTTACGTCGTTCAAAGCGTTGAATAAATATTCAGCCGATTTTGCTACGTTTACTTTTGGACTTTCTAAGTTCATATTTTTTTGTTTAAAAGTTTATAAGGTTAAGGGTTTAAAAGGTTATAATAACAAGTTTAAAAGTTAGTTTTTACTTCCAACTCCCAACTAAACTTCTATGTTCCACTCTGCAGGATTAGCGTTCCATGCACTCAACGTTTCCAATTCGTTTTCAGAAACATACTGCTTGTCTACTGCTTTTTGCAATAAGTTTTCATAATTACTTAAAGTGAAAACATCCAAATTAGCCGCTTCAAAACGCTCTTTTGAAACAGGAAAACCATAAGTAAAAATCGCTGCCATTCCTTTAATGTTAGCGCCTTCGTTACGTAAAGCTTCAACTGCTAACAAACTACTTCCGCCTGTTGAAATTAAATCTTCTACGACAACTACATTTTGTCCTTTTTGCAAGAAACCTTCCACTTGGTTTTGTCTTCCGTGTTTTTTTGGTTCTGGACGAACATAAACAAATGGCAATCCCATAGCTTCAGCTACTAAAATTCCGATTCCAATAGCGCCAGTGGCAACACCAGCAATTACATCGGGTTTACCAAATTTTTCTTCAATATGTTTGGCAAATTCATCACGAATGTAATTTCTAACCGCTGGAAATGAAAGGATTATGCGGTTGTCACAATAAATCGGAGACTTCCAGCCTGAAGCCCATGTAAAAGGATTTTTAGAATTTAATTTAATTGCGTTTATTTGTAAAAGCAATTCGGCTGTTTGTTGTGCTGTATTGTTATTAAAAATCATATTGCAAATGTATAAAGTTTTTGTGAACGATAAGCCACTTTTTTTAACAAATCAGGTTCAAAAAGAAACTGATTTCAAACTTTTTTTATTAGAAAGTGTTGATATCAAGAAGTTAATTGTAAAAATTTTTCAAAATAAAATTCAGAAAGCGTTTCTATATCATCCTGATGAAAAGTTAATCATGAAAACGCTTCGTGCGAAATTACCTGTTGAAAAAGCGGGTGGTGGACTAGTTTATAATGCCAAAGGCGAGGTGCTTTTTATTTTTAGAAACGGCAAATGGGATTTACCTAAAGGCGGCACCGAAAAAAACGAAACCATTGAAGAAACCGCTATGCGCGAAGTGGAAGAAGAAACCGGTGTAAATGGATTATCGATTAAAGAAAAACTTCAAAAAACGTATCACATTTTCAAACGTAATGGTCGTTACAAGCTTAAAATTACCCAATGGTTTGAAATGCAAACTAATTTTGAGGGAATCACAGAAGGTCAAGCCGAAGAAGGAATAGAGCGTGTAGAATGGATTCATCCAAAAGATTTTCCCACTTTATTAGAAAACTCGTACGAGAATATTAAGCTGTTGTTTGAAGAGGAGCAATCTAATGTGTCAATGTGATAATAAGCCAATGTGCCAATTTCTCATTTAGACTAATTGACACATTGACTAATTGACACATTGTCTAATTCACTCTATAAACTGGATACTGCAAATGCGCTTTTTCATAGTAAGGCGATTGTTTGTAAACCCAATCCAATTGTGCAGCTCCGTTTTCAGCGAAAGCTTTGTCGTTTTGTTTCTTTTGTTCTAATTCGGCTTTGATTTTTGGATTTTTATCTAAGAATTCTTTGGCTAAATCTTCAAAAACATAACTCGAAAAATATTCTTTTTGTTGCAAAATAGGATCGAAGAAGTTCCAATTGAAATAACTGTCCACCGCTTCTGGTTCTAAGGTTTCAACTAAATATTTCACACTTGGTTGATTCGTGTAAAACACATAATCGCCCATGAAAAACTTCACTTTTTGAGTCGATTTAGACACTTTCGTATTGTAATGTCCGTAATGTCCTTCGTAAGGTGATTTTGAGGTTTGATAACTTTCAATTTTATACGATTCTACTTCAATAATAGTATCTTTTTGGATGCGATGTGCATTGATATTGTTTAATTTCAAAATATCCAAAACTTGCCATTGCGATTGCGGAATAACATACGCTTTCGGTATGTTTACGAATTTCGTAGGTTTATAATTCCCATAAAATGGGATTTTCTTGGTAAACGGTTTGCTTTTATCGTAAAACAATCGGTCTTTTCCTGAAATAGCACTTGGTTTGTATCCGCCTTGATAGCCTTTAAAATCAATATAAGAAACTTTTGTAGAGTCAATTGCCCAATCTAATGGATATTGCATTCCAGCTTGATATTCGTTTAATGCGTCTTTTCGCATTTGCTTGATTTTTTGCCAATTCGTATCAGCGAAATTCATCGTGCTGACCATAAATTCGTAAGTAACTTTCACTCGTTCTTTGTAGACTTTCAACATGTGTGTTTCGGGAACAAATCCTAAAGTGTGAAACAATGTGGAATAACCTGTCGCATATCTTGGAGTATCGGTAAATTGATCAAAACCTTTATCAGGCATATCGCCATGAATGTTTACATACGGAACCACATCGATTTTCTTTTTGTTCATGTCTTTTACCACCGAAGGATATAATTCGTTGATAAAATAATTCCCTAATTTGTTTCCCAAACGTTCATGTTGGGTGGCAATGCATGTAAACGTATATTGATAATCCGCACCATTAGAAACGTGATTGTCTAAGAAAATATCCGGATTTAACTCGGTAAACAACTTTTGAAAACTTCTCGAATTTTTAGTGTCCGATTTAATGAAGTCGCGATTCAAATCAAAATTCCTGCCGTTTCCTCTAAAACCATATTCTTCCGGACCGTTTTGATTGGCTCTAGAATGTGAATTCCGATTCAACATACCGCCAACACTATACACCGGAATAGCTGCAATAAATGTATTTTTAGCCGTTTTAATTTTTCCCATAGCTAAATCACGCATTAACATCATCGTTGCGTCAATTCCGTCAGGTTCACCCGCGTGAATACCGTTGTTGATTAAAATTACAGCTTTATTTTTAGTAAAATATTCGTCAAAATCAAATTTGCCTTCACTCGAAAAAAGCACTAAAAACAATGGTTTTCCGCTATCGGTGATGCCTTTTTGGATCATTTGTATGTTGGTAAAACTTTCGTCTAATTTTTCATAAAACGCAATACATTCTTCATATGTTGTAGATTGATTGCCATTTCCACGTTCAAAAGGCGTGGTGAAATTGTTTTGTGAAAACACGGAAATCGAAAAGAAAAGCAAACTTAGTTGTAAAAAACGCATAGCAGAATTGAATTTGATTTTCAAAAATAAAGAATCTTTTTGAGGTATAATTATTTTTAGCCACAGATTAAAGGATTAAAAGGATTAAATATTGTTTTTTAAAAATAATCCGTGTAAATCTGTGTAATCCGTGGCGTTTATATTGAGAATTTTTAACCTTAGATTAATGGATTAAAAGGATTTGAGGTTGTATTTTAGAAATAATCCGTGTAAATCTGTGTAATCTGTGGCAATTGAATATTTTTTTAAATAATTGGCTTTATCTTTGCTACATGAGTCAAAATCCATATTCCAACAATGTACTATTGAATCTTGGTATTCAAAGTTTAAACAAAATGCAAGTAGCAGCCGAAAGCGCTATCTTAAAAGAAAACAATATTTTATTACTTTCTCCAACAGGTTCTGGAAAAACGTTGGCTTTTTTATTGCCCATTTTCCAAATGATGGAAGAAGAGGTAAAAGGTGTTCAATGTTTAATTTTAGTGCCATCTCGTGAGTTAGGCTTGCAAATTGAACAAGTTTGGAAAAAAATGGGAACGCATTTCAAGGTGAATACATGTTATGGAGGTCACTCGATAGAAACCGAATTCAAAAATTTAAGCAATCCGCCAGCTTTGTTAATTGGAACTCCGGGTAGAATTGCCGATCATATAGAACGCAATAGTTTTGCTACTGAAAACGTTAAAACTTATGTTTTAGATGAGTTTGACAAATCTTTGCAATTGGGATTTCATGAAGAAATGAAATACATTATTGGAAAAATTACCAAAGTGAACAAACGTATTTTAGTTTCGGCGACTTCGGGCGTTGAAATTCCAAAATATACGCAAGTTGTAAATCCTAAGGTGTTGGATTTTATTCCGAATACCAAACAAAACGATAATTTAGATGTTCGTATTGTGTTTTCGAAATCGAAAGACAAAATAGAATCGTTATTTCAATTAATTTGTTCGTTAAATTCTGAAGCCGCAATTATCTTTTGTAATCACAGAGAAGCAGTAGAGCGCATTCATGATATGTTAACCGAAAAAGGTATTATTTCTACTTTTTATCACGGTGGATTAGATCAGGACGAACGCGAACGAGCGTTGATTCAGTTTCGAAATGGAAGTGTTTCGTATTTAATTACAACCGATTTAGGTGCGCGTGGTTTGGATATTCCAGAAATGAACCACGTAATTCATTACCATTTACCTGCAAAAGAAGACGAATTCACCCACAGAAATGGAAGAACAGCTCGTATGTTGGCTACCGGAATGGCTTATGTTGTGATTCATGAAACCGAAAAGAAAGCTGATTATTTTGATTATGGCAAACGTAGATTAGATGTTTCGGCAGCTAAATCATTGCCAAAAGCGCCTTTGTATCAAACGCTATACATTAGTGGAGGAAAGAAAAACAAATTGAATAAAATTGACATTGTAGGTTTCTTTTCGCAAAAAGGAAAACTAGAAAAAGACGATTTAGGATTGATCGAAGTTAAAGACTTTATTTCGTTTGTAGCCGTGAAATATCCAAAAGTAAAATCTTTATTGCAAAACATTAAAGAGGAGAAAATGAAAGGGAAGAAGTATAAAATTGAAGTAGCAAGAAAGGTGATTAAGAAAGAGGAGGAGGAGGAAGAAAATCATCCAAAATTTACGTCACGTAAAGAGAATAATAGAAAATAGTGCTTTATTTTAATTAAAAAGAGATGAATGGAACTTTAAAAAAGGGCGTAATACTGTTTTCTATTGGTTTGTTTATTCTCATAAATCCTTGGTTTTATATTATTAGTTTACTATTTATAGTACCAGGATTGTATCATATTTGGTTTTCAAAAGACAATTTGAAATATAAAATAAAGGGAATATTAATTCCTTTCCTTGTTTGGATTCCACTAATGGTAATCTTTTATCAAATTTTTATGAAAAATAAAATGTGATTATAAATTTATAAAAATGACTTCTACAACCTGCCCACTTTGTAATTCCACTGCAACGGTTTTTTGCGAAAAACCTAAGCATTTGTTTTATAAATGCAACGTTTGTGAAGGCATTTTTCGACCGGCATTTACTTTTTTAACTTCAGAAGACGAGAAAGCGCATTACGAGTTGCACAATAACGATGTCAACGATGCACGCTACCAACACTTTGTTTCGCCTATTGTGAACGCTGTTTTACACAATTTTACTCCAAAAGATACAGGTTTGGACTTTGGTTCTGGAACCGGACCAGTGGTTTCTAAAATGCTTCGTGACCAAGGGTTTCAAATGGAAAACTACGATTTGTATTTTGAAAACAAACCCGAATTGTTAACCCAAAAGTACAACTACATTTCGTGTTGCGAAGTAATGGAGCATTTTAAACAACCGTTACTAGAACTTCAATTATTACATAAAATGCTGTTGCCAAACGGTAAATTGTATTGCAAAACCGAACTTTTTAAAAACCAAAAACCGTTTGAAGATTGGTATTACAAAGACGATTTTACGCATGTGTTTATTTACCAAGAAGCTACATTGCATTGGATACAAAAAAACCTTCCGTTTCAGAAGGTTTTGGTATATGATAAATTGATTGTGTTTGAAGGGGTTTAACGTATTGCTGCTTGTGGCAGTTGCGAGCTTCGTAGCGGCTTATTTTCTTCTAAGATAATATTTCTTACGAAAGATAAACATGAATTTTGCACTTTTCTCGCAATAGCGCAAAACGGCTGTTAACTGATGCCCGTTTTAGTTTTTTACTTTATTTATTAAATCCTTTAAATAGATATAATTTTCATCTTCTTTTTTCAACCAATACATTATAAAATCAATATATAAAGATTCAATTTGTTCAGTTGAATTATAAATTACTAAAGATAGTTTTAAAAATTTCTCTTTAGAATCTTTACTTTGATCATTGATATCAGCTAGTACCTTTTCACCATCTTCATTGCTTAAATCATTAAGTTTATTTAAAGCGAATTCGTTATCCCATATAATATCTTCTGGAATTTTAAGAGGGAAATAAAAAACATTTTTTAAGTAAAAATTCAAATAATTTATTGCTAATATTTTCTTTTGAGATGAATTACCACCTTCATTATTTCCATCAACTGAAAATTTGATTTTGCACTTTGTTTGTTTCTCGATAATAGAATTTAATTGTTCATAAGATTCAATTTGATTTTGAGCAAGTGTTGAAATATCTACATGGCTGTTTTCTTGTTTTTGATCTCCATCGAAAATCACTATAGTATCAGAATGAACTTCAATAATAGTAGTTATTTTTTGTTTAAGTGAATCTGAACCGCCAGGTAAATATTTGATATTAAAAATCTCTTTCGTGTCTTTACCTAACTTATTTAGTATTTTATCTAAAATTATTTTAGCAAGTTTGTCTTCAACAATTATTTGTTTTTTTTGAATATCTGTTTCAATTTCTAATTCATAAAATGCTTCTTTGTAATCACGTTCATTTTCAATATGAAATTGTCCAAATTTATTTAAAGAAAAAACTTTTATAGAATTAGCAGGCATTCCTTTAATCAAAATAGGAGAATGAGTTGAAATAATAATTTGCAATTTCTTTTTCTTACATTGTTCTATTAAAAATTCGCGAAGTCTAATTTGAGCTCCTGAGTGTAATGAAGTTTCTGGTTCGTCAAGTAATATTAAAGAATTTTCTGTACAATTAAATATTTTATTTATTAGTACAATAATTGCGGTTTCTCCACTTCCTGCAAAAGCTTCTGAGTATGAGATTTCGTTTGATGTGAATCTAACAGAAAATCCCCATTCTTTAAAAAAAGAGTGCTCAAGAATGTCTATAGAAATATAATTTTTACCAAGTATGTATGATACTTTTTGGATTTCTGCTTCTGTAAGTTTTATTACTTTTTTGTTTTTTTCAACGCCTCTAAATTTAATTATGCTATTTGTGTTGAATGCTTGTTTTAACTTTTTTGAATATTTTCTTAAATAATCTTGTTTTGATTTTATTTGAGAATTTTTTGAAAAATTTAGAAAGTACATAAATTTATCAAAAGCACTTAATTCAGATCTAAAATCAATATATTCAACAGATTTTTCAATAGGTGAATACCTTTTTTCACTATCCATTTCGTATTTTTTAACAGGCCGTGAAGGTTCCCAATAATCTGGATTTTTTTCTCTATTTATTCTTTGTTTTAAAACTTCACAAATTATGTTATTTGATTTGAAACCATATATAAAGCAATTTCTATTGTCTGCAAACTCTTGTATTGGGTCAATTTCTGTGGTAAACCAATACTCACCTAAACTATAATTTTTGGGAGCACCATATAGTGATTGTAATGTCGAACTTTTTCCTCCACCATTTTTCCCTACAAAAAATGTTATAGGAAAATCAAATGTTATCATTGTATTAACTTCTAGATTTCTAAAATAAGGATATCTAATATGCTCAATATAATTAACAAAAGAATTTGATTCTTTCATTTTTTTTAAAATTTCAATTTCTTTGTTTATATCCATTATTTAAATCTGATTTGCAAGTTTAGTTTAAAGTAGCTTTTTCCATTTACTTTATATATTTTTCCAAATTCGTGTCTTGAACTACTTGCGGTTTCTAATTTTGTGTTTTGAAATAAGTAATCTTCAAACTGATTTCGATTGTAAATATGATAACACAAAACATCTCCGTTTTCTTTTACAATTAAATATCCACCTGTTGCATCATAAATTCCATTCCAAACTTTTGAAGGCGTCATTCCTAATGCAACGTCAGTTAAAAAGCGTTTAATTTTGTATTCATAAAATGTATGAGCAAATTGATTGTCATAATTTAATGGGTTTGTTTTGTTTATATTTTCAGTTAAATCTTTGATTGAGCTTAAATTTGATGTGTAAAAAGTTCTTACAATTTCAGCTAAAATGTTTGGCAACAAACTATCAATTAAAACTAAATTATTTTTGAATACATCTTGTTCAAGTGAAACGTAATTTATGTTTCCACCTAGTTGTTTTATGTTTTCTATCCTATCTTTAATTTTACTTTTTGTGTCAATTTCGTTTATGTTTTTTATTTGATTTTCTGTTGGTTGAAAATCTGAAATTTGATAAATGAAATTAGTAGTTTTTCCTGCGTTTAAAAGCGTAGCTTGTCCTCCAAGTTGGGATTTAATACTAAATCCTAATTCAGCGGTTTGATTTATTCTTTGGTCGTGTATAACGATTTTAATATCAGATTTCGAAGTTGATTTGGCTTTTAATGAACCGCAATTTATTGAGTTCATAAAAGTTTCAATTTCTGGAATACTAAATGCTCCATTTGAAGCTTTTATTGTTGATAATAACTTTACCGATTGTTCAGTAAAAGTTTTCACAGGAATTCTTAATTGTTCTTTTCCACCTGAAATAATTACTAAATCTCCATTAATTTCATATTCAAAATTACCGCCACTTTCGTAACGAATAATCTTGATTATTGGATAAAATAATTCTTCAACTTTGTTTAAATCTGCATTACCTGCAAATAATTGTTTATCGCCAAGTAATTTGAACAAAGCGTAAATCTCACTCCATTCTCCTTTATTTCCTGATAGCATATTTTTTTATTCCGATTAGTTCTAAAATTTTATTTGCAGTTGCTTGAATAGCTGGAACGGCAACGGAGTTGCCGAATTGTTTATATGCAGACGCATCAGCAACTGGAATTATAAAATTATCAGGAAATCCTTGTAATCTTGCCCATTCTCTTGGTGTCATTTTACGAATACCTTCACGATTTACAGTTCCTTTTATGTGAGTTGTTGGTGTATAATCAGTAATTCGATGGTCTAAAACTAAATTTCTTTCCCTTCCCATTCCGCCAACAACAATTGCATTTGCAATTCCATTGTCAGGAATTATTGCATAACCAAAACCATTTCCTTTGTTTTCGTGTCTTGCTTTGTGATTAACTAAAGTTTGAACATATTGCGTTGAAAGATAGTATTTTGTTGGTGGAACATTTTTTTCTTTTACTTCTTCAAAAGTTGGGTTGTTTTCTAAAGGTTTTGGATATTCAAAACTCGAAATGTTTAAATCTTGGCGGAAGCCAACGATATAAATTCTTTCTCGATTTTGTGGAACTCCAAAATTTTTGGCATTAATGATTTGTGGTTCAGGCACAAAATAACCTAAATCATTTCTTAAAACATTTAGAATTGTTTCTAACGTTTTTCCTTTATCATGACTTCGTAAACCTTTTACGTTTTCAAGAAAAATTGCTTTTGGCTTATGTTTTTTGATAATTTCTGCCACATCAAAAAACAATGTTCCTCTTGTGTCATCGAAACCACCACGTTTTCCTGCAATTGAAAATGCTTGACAAGGAAAGCCTGCACAAAGTAAATCGAATTCTTCTGGAATATAATTTTTAATTTGCTGTTTTGTTATGTCGCCAAATGGAACTTCTCCGAAGTTTACTTTGTAAGTTTTTTGAGCTTCTTTGTCCCATTCACTTGTGAAAACACATTTTCCGCCAAGGTTTTGCATAGCAATTCTAAAGCCACCAATACCTGCAAATAAATCTATGAATTTGAAAGTATAGTTTTCTGGAGTTGGAAACGGAACGTTTTCAACTTCAAAAAGAAGTTGTTGCATTGCATCTTCAGCAACGATTGAAAGTTTTTCTTCTTCTTGTTTGTAAGTTACAAAATCATTTAAAACTTCTAAAGCATCATCTTTATAATACTTTGAAACTCCGTTATGAATGTTGTGCAGATAATGAGTTAAAACCGCTTTTCCATTTTCATTTGGTTCAACAAGTCTTACCTGATAGCGTTTGCCATCAAATTCGTCAATAGTTATTTTTTCTTTTAACTTCATTATATAATTCAATTCTATTTTTCGCAAGTTCGTAATTTTTGAGTTATGAATTATCATAAATCAGAAAAGTATTTCACGATTTTTTCAACAACTTTTAAAGTTATTTTTGGGTTTTATGACACGAAAATTTTCTTTATTGTTCCAGATTCCACGGGTTTCAGCTAACTAGTAAATATATGTTCAAAGTACAAATATTTTTATAATTTTCAATCGTAAATATATAAAAAACATTGTAGGGTTTTTCGTAAACGGCATAAAAAAAGCTAAAAATTACGAGTAACTTTTAGCTTTCTTATTTACATGTATTTGTTATTATTTTCCAGGCACTACTTTATACGTTGGGTCTTCCATAATGTTTACATCAATTATGGCTTCGGCATTGTTTAAAAGCGTAACACAATCGGCACTCAAGTGTCGTAAATGTACTTTTTTACCAATAACAGCATAACGTTCGGTAATTTTATTTACCGCATCAATGGCACTCATGTCGGCAATTCTGCTTTCTGCAAAGTCAATAATTACTTCTTCTGGGTCGTTTTGTACGTCAAACTTTTCTGCAAAAGCAGTAGTAGAACCAAAAAATAAAGGTCCAAAAATTTCGTAATGTTTTACACCGTTATCATCTATATATTTTCGGGCACGAATGCGTTTGGCGTTTTCCCAAGCAAAAACCAAAGCCGAAATAATCACACCAATTAAAACCGCTAACGCTAAGTTGTGTAATAAAATGGTAATTAACGTAACCACTACCATTACAAAAATATCCGATTTTGGCATTTTGGTAAACGCTTTAAAACTCGCCCATTCAAAAGTACCAATCGCCACCATTATCATAACACCCGTTAAAGCCGCCATTGGAACCAATTCGATAATAGGCGCTCCGTATAGAATGATGATTAAAATGGTTATCGCAGCTACAATTCCAGACAAACGCGCTCTTGATCCTGATGATAAATTGACTAAAGTTTGTGCAATCATAGGACAACCGCCCATCCCAAAGAAGAAACCGTTGGCAATGTTTGCTGTTCCTTGTGCCAAACACTCGCGGTTACTGTTTCCTTTGGTGGCTGTAATTTCATCAACTAAATTAAGCGTTAATAAACCTTCGGTTAAACCAACAGCCGCCATAATTAAACCATAAGGTAAAATGATTTTTAGCGTTTCTAATGTAAACGGAATTTGAGGAATATGAAAAGGAGGGAAGTCGCCACTAATTTTAGCAATATCCACTACTTGTTTGGTATCAATATTAAAGAGCAATACAACGGCAAAAACCACCACAATGGCCACTAAAGAAGCAGGAATAGCTTTGGTTAACTTTGGCAAAATAAGAATGACAGCAATGGTTAACGCCACTAAAGCCGTCATGGTGATTAAAGGATTGCCTGATAACCATTCGGTTTGTCCTGCAATAACGGTTTTAAATTGCTCGAATTGTGACATGAAAATAATGACTGCCAATCCGTTGACAAAACCAAACATAACGGGTTGCGGCACCAATCGAATAAATTTCCCTAATTTAAGTAAGCCTACTATAATTTGAATGATTCCGGCAATTGCCACAGCACCAAAGACATAGTCTAGTCCGTGCGATTTCATTAAAGCAATCAATACAATAACCGTTGCGCCAGCACCACCCGAAATTAAACCCGGACGACCACCAAAAATTGCGGTGATAATGCCCATAATAAAAGCGCCATACAAACCTACTAAAGGAGGAAAACCGGCTAAAATTGCAAAAGACAACGATTCAGGAATCATAGTCATAGCAACGGTTAATCCGGCTAAAATTTCGGTTTTGTAAGCTACTTTTTGTTTAAAATCGAAGAGATTGAGTACTTTTTGCATGTTAATTTTGGCTTTGAAAAAAATTAAGTTGCAAAGGTAAGGTTTTCTATTTTAAGAAAAGAAGGACTATTTCTCCAATACAGAACTTGGAACTAATTTTGAGGCATCGCCACCATTTCGAATTACATCTCTCACAATACTTGAGGATATAAACGAAGTTCGAGCAGCGGTTAATAAAAAGACAGTTTCTATCTTTGACATGGTTCTGTTGGCATGAGCAATGGCTTTTTCAAACTCAAAATCGGCCGGATTGCGAAGACCTCTTAGAATAAATTCGGCTTTTTCTTTTTTACACAAATCAATAGTTAAACCAGTATACGTAATAACTCTTACTTTAGGTTCGTCTTTAAAAGTTTCTTCAATAAAGCGCATGCGTTCTTCTAACGAAAACATATATTTTTTTTCAGCATTTACGCCAATAGCCACAATAATTTCATCAAATAATGAAACACCACGTTTAATAATATCGGCATGACCATTAGTAATAGGGTCAAATGAACCTGGAAATATTGCTTTTTTCATAGTTAGTTTTTTAAAGCCAATTCAATAGCGTTTTCAAACAATTCAGATAACGAGATTCCGGCTTCGCGAGCTTGTTGCGGTAAAATACTTTCGGTAGTTAAACCCGGAATTGTATTCATCTCTAACATAAAAGGCTCATTATTCACAATTATAAATTCACTTCGTGAAAAACCTTTCATTTTCAGCACTTCGTAAGCTCTTTTTGAAACCGTTTCAATTTTTACTTTCAATTCTTCCGAAATTCTCGCTGGCGTAATTTCTTTTGATTTGCCTAAATATTTTGCTTCGTAATCAAAAAAGTCGTTTTCGGATACGATTTCGGTAATTGGTAAAACGGTAACGGTTCCTTTGTAATTGATTACTCCTACAGAAACTTCTGTTCCGTCCAAGAAACTTTCAATGATGATTTCATCGTCTTCTTTATAAGCGTTTTCAATGGCTGGAAGGAATTCTGCTGCTGTTTTTACTTTTGAAATTCCGAAACTTGAACCCGATTTATTTGGTTTTACGAAACAAGGTAAACCCACTTTCGCTAAAATAGTTTGTACGTTAATTTCATCGCCCAAATTCAAATAATACGATTCAGCAGTTTTGATTCCGTATGGTTTTAAAACCGATAACATATCACGTTTGTTGAAAGTTAACGCTGCTTGGTAATAATCACAAGAAGTTTGAGGAATATGTAGCAATTCAAAATACGCTTGCATTAAACCATCTTCGCCCGGTGTACCATGAATGGCATTAAAAACGACATCAAAATTAACTTTAGTTCCATTAATAACAACAGAAAAGTCGTTTTTATCAATTGGGAATTCGGTATCATTTTCGTCCACATACACCCATTTTTCTTTAAAAATATGAATACGATACGGATTGAATTTAGTACGATTAATGTTGTTAAACACTACATTTCCGCTAGTTAACGAAATTTTGTACTCGCTAGAGTAACCACCCATGATAATGGCAACGTTTTTCATCTTATGTTATAATTGACTTACACAAAATTACATTATTTATTGATATTTTGATGCTATTTTAAAGGATACAATTGAAATTTTTATTAATAATCTACGTTTTTAAAACATATAAATTAGCAAGTGATACTAAAATCAAATTTTATATCTTTGTCAAAATATCATTTTGTATGAGTTTAGTTAAGTATTTAACCAGTAGAACCTTTTTTACACAAGTAGCAATTGCTATTTCAATTGTAGTTGTTTTTACTTTTTTAGTTGTTCAGCTTTTAGATTTTAGAACCAATCATGGTCAGGAAATTAAAGTACCAGATTTGTCTAAAATGAAACTGGAAATTGCAAATGAAAAATTAAAAGAACTTAATTTAGAAGTATTTTTATTGGATACGGTAGAATTTAATGCCGATTTTCCTCCTTTTTCTATTTTGGAACAAGATCCAAAAGCAGGAAGTTCCGTAAAAGATGGACGAAAAGTTTATGTAAAATTAAATGCGGGTGAATTTACAGATATTACGATTCCAGAATTTAAAGACAAAACATTCCGACAAATTTCGGCAACTGTAAAGGCATTGACTTTAAAAGAAGGAAAACTAACCTATAAACCACATATTGCAAAAGATGTAGTATTACAAATTTACCAAAATGGAAGACGTTTAAGAGCTGGAGATAAGGTGAAGAAAAACTCAGTACTTGATTTTGTTTTAGGAGACGGAAAAGAAATTTTTAACGAAGATACATTTAGTTCAGAAGAACCATCAGATACTTTGCCTCCATCAGAAGAAGTAAAACCAATTGAATTTAAAGAAGATAATGGCGGAATATAAGGTTGAAAATGAACTCGAAGATGAGTTATACGAACATCATCGTTTTGAAGCAAGCAAAGGGCAATCTGCCTTGCGAGTGGATAAATTTTTGATGAACATGATTGAAAATACGACTCGAAATAAAATACAACAAGCAGCAGAAAATGGTTCTATTTTAGTGAATGATGTTGCGGTAAAATCCAATTACAAAGTAAAAGCAGGTGATGTTGTACGTTTAGTATTGGCACATCCTACTTATGAGCAATTGTTAACACCAGAAAATATTCCGTTGGATATTGTTTATGAAGATGATCAATTGTTGGTTATTAACAAACCAGCAGGAATGGTGGTTCACCCAGGTCATGGGAATTATTCAGGAACTTTGGTAAATGCGTTGGCCTATCATTTTGAGAATTTACCAATGAACAGTTCAGAGCGACCAGGATTGGTACATCGAATTGATAAAGACACTACAGGTTTATTAGTAGTTGCAAAGACAGAATTAGCAATGGCTTATTTGTCAAAACAATTTGCTGAGAAAACGTCGGAAAGAGAATATGTTGCTTTAGTTTGGGGAAATATCGAAGAAGACGAAGGAACTGTTGAAGGAAATATTGGTCGACATGATACCAATCGTATGCGAATGGCGGTTCATGAAAGTGATGAAAAAGGAAAACCTGCTGTAACACATTATAAAGTATTGGAGCGATTTGGTTATGTAACCTTAGTTTCTTGTCAGTTAGAAACTGGAAGAACGCATCAAATTCGTGTACATATGAAACATATAGGTCACACACTTTTTAACGATGAACGTTATGGTGGTGATTCCATTTTGAAAGGCACTACGTTTACCAAATACAAACAGTTTGTAGATAATTGTTTTAAAGTATTACCAAGACAAGCGCTTCATGCAAAAACATTAGGATTTGAACATCCAATTACAAAAGAGTTTTTACGTTTTAATACGCCAATTCCGCAAGATTTACAAGATTGTATTGAAAAATGGCGTGTGTATTCAAAAGCACAAACATTTACAGAAGAATCATAAAAAAAGCCCCAAATTGGGGCTTTTTTGTGTCTACCAAGTTGTAATTTCAGCACCTGGAATTTGAAATAATTTTATAAAGTAATTTTCTAAACATTTTAAATTGATTAGATTTTTTTCAGTGGTATGAAATTTACTTTGACCTATTCTTAATACATAGTTTTCTAATCTGTTATTGTTGTTTGTTTCACCTTCACCATCAAAAACGATATCAGAAACGGTTACTATATATTTATCATCAATAATTTCAACTGAGAAATTTAAATTAAACGATTGTTCAAAATACCAACCTCCACCTTTACAATCGCAGTTTAAACTGTGCCCTTTACCAGTGTTATCTTCCTTGTTTACAGAAATCTTGGTATGGTTTTTATCAATTAAAGTTAAAATGTCTGTTTTATCTGTTTTAAATCCTAGTTGCCAAGTTACTTCTTTTCTTTCTGCTTTAAAATGATGATCTTGAGCAAAAGTAGATGATGAAACTAAGAATAAAAAGAATAAGATTTTTTTCATTGTTTTATGTTTTAATCACAAACTTAATCTTTTTAATTTTAGATAAAAAATTAATTAAAAGGATTAGACCATTTTGTATTTGTATACACATCTGTACCTGAAAGTGTTTTTAAAAAAGCAATAACAGCATTAATTTCAGTTGCTATTAAATTCAATTATGGTTCAATTCCTCCAGATCTTAATCTAGTGTCTAGGTTGTTTTTGAAATCAAATTTATAATTGCCTTTTTATTTTTTTATAATTTTTTTAATTATAAATCCATCATTATTTGAAATTTTTAAAAAATATAATCCGCTACTAACGGAATTGATGTCTATATTAATAGAAATATCACCTTGAATGAGGTAGTCGGTTTTTACTATTTGTCCTAATTCATTTATTAATTCAATATTTAAATCACTTTCAATTTGTCTAGTTTCAATATTTATAAATTCTGATGCAGGGTTGGGATAGATTAAAATATTATCTGAAATTGAATTATTTAAATTAGATAATGTTAAATTACAGTTGGCGGATATAGCATTTGAATTTTCAATAATATTTCCTGATGTTAAATTATGTCCAGTAAATCCAGTATAATCATTAGGATAGAAGTTACATCTAAAAACTAAATTTTGAGTTGGAGTTGTACCTTGATTAATAATACCCGCGTTGACTGGGTTTACGTATTTCCAAACTGTTGTACCGGTGGAATTTACTTCTCTGAAAGTCCCTGTAGGACCTTCACAGAGAAGTACATTTCCATTTGATAGTTGTTGAGAACCAGAAATATTTTGTGCATAAATATTATTTGGATTACCTGAATTATAAATCCATGAAGTCGTTGAAGGGCCATAAGGAATTGTAGAGGTATAAAGATATCCGTTTACTGGAGGGTTAATAATTTCCACGGTTGTATAATTCCCTCCAGTTCTTCCATTACCGTTATTAAAAATCATGATTTGATTTTGGTATGGAAAACCATTTTCTATCCAATAGGCGTTATGTTGACCGAAAAATTTTTGATCAGCAACTGTTCCATTGTTATAAGCTCTTGGATTTCCCCATCTGTATAATAAATCACCACCTTTTCCTGAATTCCCTCCTGTATGTGATGCTGCTTGTGTGGTTGTTGTACTATGGTCTATTATCCAAATCTCATCAAACTCATGTGAACTTAATATGATTTGATCTAATGTAGGATTGTAATCAATTGAATTTAAATGAATCCAATCAGAATTTGTAGCACTTGCGCTGAAATTGAGATTAATTAATTGCGGATTGTTACTTACTGTGCCAAAATTTGGTTTTGAATTATCATAATCTTGAATTAAATGATCCCAAACATGCCATTCCCAAACAATATTTCCGCCTGTTGCACCAACTGGTTGTATCTCAATAATTTTTTCACTCCATACTGTTGTAGGAACTAAACTTGGGTTTCTTCCTTGAGCAATTGCTTCAGTATTTGTTTTAGACTCCCAAACAATAGCTAAAACATTCCCGTTTGGTAATGCTTTAATATCATGATGTTGACATTCTGTTGTACTAGAAATTGTATAATTCCAAGTCACATTCCCGTTCCAATCTATCTTTTGAATTATGCCTCCTTTTCCTCCAGCATTAAAAGTCGTATTATTAGTATTTCCTGAACGAAGTAAAGTTCCGTCAGGTAAAATATAACAAGATTGTCCAGGTCTATAAGTACTTGGCCAACTTTTAACTTGTTTACCACATTTATCAATTAAATAAGTATTAGTACTTAAAATTGGAGCAAATAATACATAGCCATCGTCTAAAGTACCAATATCATGCTGAATTAATCCAATAGTTTGTGAATACAATGGTACTATAAAAAACATTAAAATAAAATTGAGTGTTTTTTTCATTTTTTTGTTTTATTTTTTTATAATTACTTTATAAGTTTTACTATTATTTTTACTTGATATTTTTACAAAATATATCCCATTATAAACTGAATCAGTTTCAATTATAGATAATGTGCTACCCTGTAAAATTTTACTTTTTTTGATAACTTGGCCAAGTTCAGATATTAATTCAACATCTAAATCGCTTTCTGTCATTTTAGATTGTATTGCAATAAATTCAGATGCGGGATTAGGTGCAATCGTAATATCAAAGTTGTTGTTTTCAAATGAATCTGATGAAAGGGTAGTTGTTCCCCCTGGAATCGATGTAACTGTACCACCTGTTGTAGTGTTTTTTACACCATAAAAGTAAGGACCAACAGCATATGGGTAAGCAGAATTATGATTAGCGTCTACAGTTGTAAAATAACAATAAATTCCTGATGGATATTCAGGTGTAATACAAAATCTACCATTATGCTTATCTAAATAATCAGGAGATGAATTTGTAACAAATTCATAATCTTCTCTGTATCTTCCTAATGGATATGTTGTATTAACTGGAGGACCGTCAGTAACATCAGTGCCATCTGCATAGTGTGTTCTTGCAGTAATATTTCTCAATTGATAACTCGATTTCATTCTAACTATACCACCTGTACCATCAGTATTTGCATAAGCATATGCTCCATAAATTGGAAACCCATCATATGCATACCCTAATAAAGGTGAATGTTGAGATGGATTAATAACATATAACCCATCAGAAGGATAGGTGTCACAAATTGTAGATAGAACTTGTAAATCTAAATTAAAAGCACTTGGATTTTGATGATGATGGTAATTTCCTTGTGCAGGATGTGCTTTTGAACAATCAAATCCACCTCTTTCTGCAACAATAGCATCTCTATTCCAAACGCCATCACCTGTTCCACCAATTGGTCCACCAGCTTCAGCGCCTGTTGAATTTTTATATGAAACCCCATCTCTATAATCAAATAATGCTACCCCATTTTTAAAAATTCCTATGTTTCCACCAGTTGTTGCAGTCAAAGTGCCTGTATTTTGTGTAGGAGTTAAAGTTATTCTAAAAATTTTATTTTGTGCAGTTGCAAGAGATGGGTTTCCATCTAAAAAAGGTCCTGTAATATAAGCTGGAATTCCTGTTGCTGTAACATAAACATAATTAGTGTTATATTGTACAGTTTGAACATTTGCAAGTACAGCATCTGTAATTGGTGTTGAATTTCCTGAAACATAATGTCTTCCAGTAATATTAGTAGTATTAACTAACCAATTTGTAATAGCTGGGTTTAATTGTGCACTTATAATGAACGAGGTCAATAAGGCTAAAAAAGTAAATGTTTTTTTCATTTTGTTAGTGTTTATTAAGTTTATTGTAATTAATAGTTTGCTTTAATGTTTACTAATTCATTTAATAATTTTTTGGATATGAATACTTTGGATTATAAAGAAACTCTTTGTCAGATAATGTTTTTAAAAAGGCAACAAGTTCGGTTCTTTCATTATCAGATAAATTCATTGGTTTTTGTAATTGTTTAGATAGTGTATTGCTATGTTTAATTCCTGAATTATAATGTTTTATAACTTCATTTAAAGTTTTGAATCTTCCGTCATGCATATATGGGAATGTGAATTCGATATTTCGAAGCGTAGGAATTTTAAATTTTAAAGAATCTGATTTTATTTGGGTAATCTTCATTCTACCATAATCATTTAATGTTGGATCTACAGATAATCCATTATTTTCAAATGTATCTGAAGTGAATAAAGGTTCTTTATGACATGAAGCACAATTTTGTTTAAATATGTTGTATCCTTTTTGTTCCATTTCTGTGAATTTTTCTTCCTTTCGAACTACTTTGTCATATTTTGAATTGGAAGTTGTTAGCATAACCACAAATTGCGACAAAGCTTTCAAAGTCAACTGTCCAGTAACTTTATCAGTTCCAAAAGCTTTTTTATATAATTCTTTATATTTTGGAATTTCTTGAAGTTTTTTAACCACATTTTCCATAGTTTCATCCATTTCTACTTCACTAGTAATAGGATGAATATATTGTACATCTAAATGATTAACGCCACCATCCCACATAAACGTTTTGTTCCAAGCTAAATTTTGTAAAGTCAAAGAGTTTCTAGTTCCAATTTTACCATCTATTCCATGACTCAAATCGTGGTCTACGTGTGTAAAACCTGTTTGTTGTAAATGACAACTAGCGCATGAAATAGTATTGTCGCGAGAAAGAATGGGATCATAAAATAAATTTCGACCTAATTGAAAACCTTCTTCTGTTAAAGGATTTTTAGAAAAATCATAAACAGGTTTTGGCCAATTTTTTGTAATATCTAAATAAATAGGAGTAGTATTCCATTTTGAAAATGAAAAAAAAACAAATAACATTAGTCCCAAAGTTAATGTGGTTATTATTTTTTTCATTCTATAGAAAATAGTTTAGTTGATAAGTTGGCTATTTTCATCGCTTCATCTCCAGGAATCATTATGTTATTGGTTGATGTTAAAGAAATTTCAGAAAATAGTTTCTCTAAATCCATGCCAATTTCTATTTGATTTTTAAATTTGTTATTGAAATTATCATTGCAATAGAGATTGATGTTTCTCATCGCATAGTAAGGTTGCAAATAGCCACCAACATGAAACTGAAATTTATTTTTTCGAGTTGGGCAACTTGAACTTTTTCCTTCAATTTTTAAATTAATAAAACCACTTTGCCAAGCCCAATACATTCCTTTTGTAGCATCTAAATCGCCTTCTAAAGCACCAGAAACACTAGATAAGCTATCTACTCCAATATTAAATTGAACCGATTTTAAAACTTTGTTTTTAAAATTTGAATAAGGGAATGAAAGTGTATTCGTTTTAGAGTTTTCAATATCTATTAAATGGTAACTGTATTCTTCTTTAAAAACAGAATTATCAACAAAATGAAATTCAAAAGAAGTTAAATAGAATTTAATCGATGAAAAACATAAGGTGTCATTTTTTTTTGAAATATAATTAGAATCTAATTCTATAGGCTGTTTATCAAATAATAGATTAATATTCAAATACAAACTATCAGAATTTTTCTGAGCGTTTGATTGAATGGAAAGAAGCAATAGAAAACCAATTATAATTTTATTCATCTTTTTTAGGCTTTCTATTTGGAGCAAATATTTTAGATAATTCTTGCGTTAGTTCATTATAATTATCTAGTTGTTCAGGTTTACATAGTTTTTTTATCTCTAAAAAGTGATTGTAATGCACCAGCTCTATTTCAGATTTATAAAGGTATAAACTATTTAAAATACTGTCTGTAACAACTTTATTTTCTGATAAATTTAGCTGTTGATATAGTTTGTTTTTAGAATCTTTAATTTGATTATCAAGTCGACTAATATTTGCTTTATGTTTTTTAATAAGTATTTCATATTCAGCTATTTGATTTTTGTTAAAACCTAATTTATGAATTATAATTTCTTTTGGTTCTTTTTTGGAATCGTTTTTTTGATCATTAAAAAACAAAAAAGAAAGTGTTACCATATTTATTACAAATAAAGCTATTACGGCAATTGTTAATACTTTAATTTTGTTCATTTTTTTAATATAATTGATTATTTACAGTTTTTACTATTTCAGCAATACCAGTATTATTTTTATTTTCATTTCTTTTTTGCGATAAAATTGTAGTATTTAATGTAACAAGCACTACAATTGATACTGCAACTAACCATTTTGTAAAATTATCTGCAGGTTTATTTTCTTTTATTTTAGATTGAATTTTATTTAAAAGAGTATCATTTGGACTTACCTTAGTAATTCCACTTGAAGAGTTTAGTATCTCGTCAATCCAATTTTCTTTTGCTTTCATAATAGTTTAGACGAAATTTATTTTTTTTTCTTGCGGTATGCATCAAAATTATTTGATAAATTTTCTTTTAAATTGTTTTTTGCTCTAAAAATTAAGGATTCTATAGCCGAAATACTCATTTGCATTATCTCTGAAACTTCTGTATTTGACAAACCATCGACTTTTGAAAGTATAAAAGCTGTTTTTTGATTTTCGGGCAATAAATTAATTACCTGAAATAATATTTTAGCATCTTCTTGTTTTTCTAATAGGATACCTGGGTGTTCAAAGTTTGAAGTGTTTAATAATTCGTGTTCATTTTCACTCTTTCGCCCAAAAACAAAAAAACGTTTTTTACTATTCTTTTTTTTAATATAATCTAGAGATTGATTAATGGTAATGCGATAAATCCAAGTTTTAAATGTTGAGTTTTCTTTAAAATTAGATACATTTTCGCTTACTTTAATAAAAACATCTTGTGTGATTTCTTCAGCATCTTCAATGTTTTGAACATAGTTTAATGCAACATTATAAACCAAAACTTTATATTGATTATAAATGGTTATAAAAAGCATTGAATTGTTGTTCATATTTAAATTTATTTTTGTTTGACATTATTTTTCAAAAAAGGTTTAAATGCAAAGGATTTTTTTTTGAATATTAAAATAGTGCTATATTTGACTTTTATTTGAAACAAACTAATTAAACTAAATATTCATGAAATTATTAGAAGGAAAAGTAGCTATTATTACAGGTGCTAGCCGTGGAATTGGTAGTGGAATTGCTAAGGTTTTTGCAGAGCAAGGTGCAAATGTAGCATTTACTTACAGTTCGTCTGTAGAATCAGCAATGTCTTTAGAAAATGAATTAAATGCTTTAGGAATAAAAGCAAAAGGATACAAATCAAACGCAGCTGATTTTAATGAAGCGCAAAAATTAGTAGATGATGTAATTGCTGAATTTGGTACTATTGATGTATTAATTAATAATGCCGGAATTACAAAAGATAACTTGCTAATGCGTATGTCTGAAGAAGATTTTGATAAAGTTATTGAAATCAACTTGAAATCGGTTTTCAATATGACAAAAGCAGTGCAAAAAATCATGTTAAAAAACCGTAAAGGTTCAATTGTTAACATGAGTAGTGTAGTAGGAGTAAAAGGAAATGCAGGTCAAGCCAACTACGCAGCTTCTAAAGCAGGAATGATTGGTTTTACAAAATCTATTGCATTAGAATTAGGTTCAAGAAATATTCGTTGTAATGCTATTGCTCCTGGATTTATTGAAACTGAAATGACGGCTAAGTTAAACGAAGATGTAGTAAAAGGTTGGAGAGAAGCTATTCCGTTAAAACGAGGTGGAACTCCAGAAGATGTAGCAAATGTTTGTGTTTTCTTAGCTTCTGATATGAGTGCTTATGTAACCGGACAAGTTATTAATGTTGATGGAGGAATGCTTACTTAAATAGTTTATAAGTTTAACGTTTATAAGTTTAAAAGGTATTGCGTTTAGAATTATAGTTTATTAGTTTAAAAGTTGCGTTATGAGGGTTTTTAGTTTTGAAAAATTAATTGCATGGCAAAAAGGAAGAGAATTAGCATTATTAATTTACAAAACTACGAAGCGATTCCCTAAAGATGAAACTTTTGGCTTAATAAGTCAAATGAGACGTTGCTCAATTTCTATAGCATCAAATTTAGCAGAAGGCTCTGGTAGGAATTCATTTAAGGATAAAGCTCGATTTTCTGAAATAGCTTATGGTTCTTCTTTAGAATTATTAAATCAAGTAATTTTATGTTTTGATTTTGAATACATTAATGAAAATGAGTATAATCTAATACGTGAAAAAATTACAGAAGTAAATATGCTTATAGATGGTTTATACAAATCTCAATTGGCAAATATAAAGTAACTCTTTTAAACTTTTAACCGCATAAACTTTTAAACTATAAATGACAAATAACACAATCTTTCTTCTAATTCTTTCAGTACTAATAGCTGGATTATTGTCGTTTTACCAATATTTGTATAAAGTCAAAAATCAATCAAAATTGAATTGGTTTTTGACTTTTCTACGTTTTATTAGTCTGTTTTCTATCTTTTTATTACTCATTAATCCAATAATTAGTCGAAAAATTACTGAAATTAATAAAACGCCTTTACCTATAGTTATTGATAATTCTAAATCTATTTCCGAATTAAAAGCTACGGAAGAAGCGGGAGAATTGTACAAACAAATAGCTAAAAACAAACAAATTACTGAAAAGTATGATGTGCAATTGTTTTCGTTTGATAATGAATTTCAATCCTTAGAACAATTAGATTTTAAAGGAACTCAATCTCATATTGATGGTGTAGCTAAAAACTTAAAACAGTTATATAGAAACACAACTTATCCTGTTGTTTTATTTACCGATGGAAATCAAACGATGGGAAATGATTATGTGTTTAGTTTTCAGGAAAATACAAGTGTTTTTCCGGTTGTATTGGGCGATACTACTGCTGTGTTTGATTTAAAAATAAATCAAATAAATGTAAATAAATATGCTTTTTTAAAGAATAAATTTCCTGTAGAAGTGTTTTTGCAATACAATGGAAATCAGGCTATTTCAACCACTTTTTCCATTCAGAATGGCAATCAAACCATTCACAAACAAACCGTAACTTTTTCAAAAGATAAAAAAGCACAATCCGTTTCGGTTTTTTTAAATGCAGATAAAGTTGGGATTGCAAAATATACAGCCACAATTTCTTCTACTATAAAAGAGAAAAATACATTTAATAACACGAAATATTTTGCAGTTGAAGTTATTGATCAACGTAGTGAAATTGCTTTAATATCAGACATAAATCATCCCGATTTAAGTGTTTTAAAAAGAAGTATAGAAACCAATCAACAACGAAAAGTTTCAATTCTAAAACCAAACGATGTTAAGTCGTTACAAGATTACAATGTTTTGATTTTGTATCAGCCAAATGCTACTTTTAAATCTATTTTTGAGCAAAATAAAGTGGCTCAAATTAATACTTTTATCATTACAGGAACTACTACCGATTTTAATTTTCTAAATCAGGTTCAAGACGATTTGTTTTTTAAGATGTCGGCTCAAAAAGAAGATTATTTAGCAACTTTTGAAACGAATTTTAATTTGTTTTCTCAATCCAATATTGGTTTTGAAAATTTCCCTCCATTGGAGCATAAATTCGGACTAATTACTGCAAAAAATAATGTAAATACCTTACTTTCTGCAAGAATTAGAAATGTTCAAATACAAAATCCAATATTAACTTTTACCGAAAATGGAAGTAAAAGAAAAGCATTTTTGCTTGGAGAAAATATTTGGAAATGGCGTTTAGAAAATCATCTTACTAAAAAATCATTTGATGATTTTGATTTATTTACCGATAAGATTATTCAATATTTAGTTTCTAACGCATCCAAGAAAAACTTGAATGTTACTTACGAGAGCTTCTATAATTCGGGTGAAAATATTGAAATTACAGCTGAGTATTTTAATAAAAATTACGAATTTGATGAAAAAGCGCAATTGACTATTCAAGTCACTAATTCAAAAACAAAAGCAACTAAGAAATACGATTTATTGAAAGCTACTAATTCTTTTAAAGTAAATTTAGACGGATTAGAAGCCGGGAATTATTCATTTAAAGTTACTGAAAAACAATCTAATACTAATTTTTCAGGAACATTTGAAGTTTTAGATTTTGACATCGAAAAACAATTTGTTAATCCAGACAAAGCCCGACTAGAACAACTTGCGGCTAATACAAATGGAGCTGTTTATTATCCTAACCAAATAAATAATTTAGTTCAATTGTTAATTGATAACGATAATTATATTCCCACACAAAAAGAAATCATTAAAAAATCGCCACTAATCGATTGGGTTTGGTTACTTATTATTACAGTTTTATCGCTTGCAACAGAGTGGTTTGTTAGAAAATATAATGGATTATTGTAATAGCTGTATAGTTATTTTTCTTTGAAACAAATCTTCTTTTTCTAGAAAATTAATCCCTTCTTTTTCAATTAAGTTTCCATTATGGTTTGTATTATCGGCTAAACCACACCACGGTTCTATACATAAAAAGGGTGCATTTGGTTTGGTCCAAATCCCTACATAAGGAAAGCCTTCGTAAATAACTTTTAATACAAATTCGTTATTGTGTTTTAGTATAATTTCATCCGATTTTAAATGTTTAAAAACCAATGCATCTTTTTCAAAATGTAAATAATCCAATTTAATTTCTCCATTATTAGCTTCAATTTCTCGAACTGAGTTGTCAAATTGCTCATTATTCAATTCATGTGAAATCATGGTTTCAGTTTTATTAAAAACCAAACTATATTCAGAAAATGGATGATCGATTGCAAATGCCGGATGTGCACCAATTGAAAAAGGCATCGAATCTTCAGATTTATTATAAACAGAATATGTAATTTCTAAACCTTTTTCGGTTAGTTTGTAATTCAGAAGTAATTCAAAATCAAACGGAAATAAAAGTAATGTTTCTCTAGAACTTACTAATGAAAGACTAACAAAGTTTTCTGTTTGTGAAACTATTTTAAAATCAAAATTTCTGGCAAAACCATGTCTTGGTAAATTGTAGCTTTTATCCTGATATGTAAAAGTGTCATTTTTTAATCGACCCACTATTGGAAACAGAATAGGAGAGGTTTTGTTCCAGTACGTTTCATCAACTGTCCAAATGTAATTTTTAGTTTTGCTGTTTAAACTAATTAATTCGGCACCAAACGTATTAATTGATGCCGAAAAAGTAGTATTTGTAATGCTTATAATCATAATTAATCTTCTGCTAATCCTTTCCAGTTTCTAATAATTTTTGATAAAATAAACAATACAATAATAGCCACTATAAAGTTAATGGTAAACATATCTGCAACATGTTCTCTTAACCATTCGTATTCAGGTGATGTGTAATTATAATTATATTGATATTCAGTTCTTAAATAATATTCTTGTATTAAAAAGTATACAATTGGCACTATAGCAACAAATGACCACAAGAACAAATTTAATGCTATTCGGCTCCAATGTAGGCTTTTTTTACCAAAATAAATGAAGAAAAAATATAATATTACCCCTAAAATAGTAAATAGCATTAAGTAAAAATATAAATTACTACCTCTTGATAATGCAGTAAAAATGCCATAAATAATATTTAAAACTCCTGTAATTACTATTGCTATTAGCCAACTTTTTCCAGAAGTTACTCTAAATGAGAAAACTAATAATGCTAAAGCTAAAGCTCCATATAAAAAAGCAAGTATGGCTTCAAAATCAAAAAAGTCTTCTGTATGAGCATCAGAAACAGTATCGTATTTCTTTTTTAAGACATCTTGTTGAACAAAATATTTAGAATATTTTTTTTCACCATCTCGCACTTTTACAGCATAATCATAATTGTTATAGGAATAAGAATCTTCTGTTTCGTACTCTCTTAAATAAGGCTGAATAAATAGATATTCATAAAATTCTGGTGCTTTGTACGTTATTTCAAACCATTTATTAGCAGTTAAATTAGTTGCTAAGTTATGCTCTTGTATAAGTTTTAAATAATCGGCTTGTAATTTTTGAACTGCACCGGCATTGTTATTAAATAACCAAGTTTTAACTTCAATTCTATTTAAAGAATCTTGTTCATTAGAAATTACTGAAAAATCAAATGTATTTCTATTTAATAATGAATATTCATCGTATTTTTTTCCTTTAAATAGGATGTAATCTTTACGAACATATGCATTACCGGCCATTTCAACAGCTTCAACAGCATATTCAGTATTGTTATAATTTTGATTTGATTTTTCTTGCGGAATCACATTTCCTAAACTATCAATTAATCCAGAAGCTAAAGAATCTAATTCGGTTTGAGCAAAACTTCCATCAATAAAATAATCTGCAGTACTAATGGTTTTACATCTTTTTGTTGTTTCTTCTAAAGAAAAATAACTTTTTTGATGCCATTGTTTAGCAACTGAAAACGGAATATAAAATGTAATAAGCAATAAAATAATTGTGAATATTTGCATTAATTCATAAAACAAACTGTATTTTGATTTGCTGTAAAAAGATTTTAAAGAATTGTTTTTTAGATAATTAACTAACCATAAAATAAATATTACGATGATTATTAAAACACCAAACATTATTGATGTTGCCTTAATGTCAATATTATTTCGATTAGAAAAGTCGATAGTTCCGTCTATATAGCCTAAGCCAAAAAAGATAAGATGAAGTAATAATCCAATTGCTATCATTGGAATAAATTTTGTATTCCAAAGTAACGGATATTTAAGAAGTAGTGTTTTTTGTATATTTTTAAACATGATATTTTATTTTTTAGTTCACAAAAAAGCGACGTGTTGAGTTTGAAATATTTCGCATATAGGTTAAAGGAATTGCTTGATTGATAACAACTTTTAAGAAATCATTCATTTCAATATTTTCAGGAAAAGTAGCAATAAAAGTTCCTCCGTTTTGTTCTAGCGAAATCATATTTGCAGCAGCAAAAGCTTGTTTTAAATCACTTAAATTTAATGAACTTTCAAACTCAATAATACAATTTTTAGCAACATCATTTTCGGTATTTAAATTTTTCTGAGATCCTCGTTTTAAGAAAACTACCTGATTTGATGTTTTTTCTACCTCATACAATTGTTGCGAACTTAATACAATGGCAATAGGTCTAAAGGCAGAATTGGCAATGTTTCTAAAATCATCTAAAATGGTTTGTTGTGCTAAAATATCTAAGTTTGCCAATGGTTCATCTATTAATAAAATTTTTGGTTTTCGAAGTAACATCCTTGCCAATTCAAAGCGCATTTTGTAACCAGAAGATAAATTGTTCCAGTAATGCTTTCTAAATTTTCGCAATCCTAAACGCGTGATTACTAAATCGACCACCAAATTATTTTCTTCAGGCGAATAGCCGTAGCAACTAGCAGTAAATTCTAAATTCTCATACATAGAACCCCGCCAAGTGTCCGTTCGTTGTGGAATGTAGACTAATTTTGTTCGCAAATCATACAAATCATCGTATTGAAATTGGTAATTTATGGTTCCAGATGTTGGATGTAATTCACCACATAAACTGCGAAGTAAAGTAGTTTTTCCGTTTCCGTTTTCACCAACTAAACCTATAATTTCACCTGTTTTGATGTCTAAATTTATTGGACCCAATCCAAAAGATGCATTGTAGACTTTTTGTAAATTATGAACAGAAATAATGGTTTGATGGTTATGACATTCTTTTTTGCTTAAAAAGTCGTGAAGTTCATCTAACAGGGGTTTCAAGCGTGTTTTTTTATCTTCGTCTTCTTGTTCATTTTTATCTAACCAATTCAAAAATTCATTGGTTTTAATATAAAAATCAATGTTTTCAGTATCTAAAGTAAAATCGATTACTCGTTTTATGGTTTGATTGAAGTCATTAAATTCGAGAAGTTCTTGTACTTCATGGAATTGTTTTTCAAATTCGGTCATATCTTTTATTTTATAAAATTTCGTTTAAGTATGCTATAAATTACAGTATCGGTAAATTCATTGTTGTAATAAAAATTCTCTTTAAAATGCGCTTCTTTTACAAATCCATTTTTTATTAAAACACTTTCAGAACTTGCATGTCTCGAATCAATTACAGCTTCAATCGAGTGAAAATCCAAGGTGTTGAAAGCAAAATCTAATAACGTTTTCACCGCTTCTGTTACATAGCCTTTTCCCCAATGTTCGGGTATAATCATATAGCCGAGTTCGGTTCTAAAGTGCTCAGGTTGTGTTCTGTAAAACCCCATAATTCCAATGCATTTATCGTTTTCTTTTTCGGTTACCGCCCAATTGATGTCGAGGTTTTCGTCTATTTTGTCGTTAATCATTTTAATGTGAGCTAAAGCACCTTCTATATTTTCAATCAAAGGTCTCGGAATATATTGCATTGTTTTTGTATTTCCTCTAAGAACTAAAACTTCTGGAGCATCTTTATCTGTTAATTTTCTAAAACGTAAACGTTCAGATTCTAGTATTGGAAAAGGTGAAAAGTTAAGTTGTTGTAACATTATTTTATTTAATTTGAATCTTGTTATTGGGCTTGAAATTGCTCTTGGATAGCTTTATCGTGTCTTTTACTAAATAAAATCAACATACTAATTGCTCCAATAGTTGCATACAACATATCTGATTGAGTGTCCCAAACGTAGCCTTGCGTTCCTAAAAAAGCATCGCCACCATCTCCAGTACATAAAGAAACACCCCATTCTAACCATTCGTATGCTGCACTAATTGCTAAACAAATACTAACGATAACGAAGTTAAAGAATCTAGGATTGGAAATTACATTTTTTCTAATAAATAATTCTCTGGTAATCATGGATGGAACAAAACCTTGTGCAAAATGGCCCACTTTATCATAATTGTTTCGTGTTTGATCAAATGTTTCTTTTATCCAATCAAACAAAGGGACTTCTGCATATGTATAATGTCCACCAAGAAATAAAATATAACAATGAATAAGAATAAAGAAATAAGTAAAATTTGTAAATGGGAACTTTTTATAAGTAAAAGCCAAAATCAGGAAACCGATAATTGCAGGTAAAACTTCTAAAAACCAAGTAAAGTATTCTTTAGGATAAACTCCGGAAATTACTAACCCAACTATAAATAAGAGGGAGTAAAGTTGTATTTTTTTCATTTAGTTGATTTTATTCATTAAAATCTAAGTCTTTATTATGGGTTTCGTCTATTGTTAAGGTGGCATAAATACCTAGTCCAAAAGCAAATACTCCCAGAATGCAAGCTGCAATAATTACGCCATTATTAATTTTAAGACTATCAAAGGCTATTAACATAACAGGGACTAATCCTCTAACCATATTTGGAATGGTCGTTGTAGCTGTACTTCTAATATTTGTTCCAAATTGTTCAGCTCCAACCGTTACAAACATAGCCCAATAGCCAGTTCCTAAGCCTAACCATGCACAATAAAAGTAATACATGTTTTCTGTTTTTGTTCCGCCAAAAAGCATTAAACCAATTCCTACAAGTGTAAACAGCATCATGTAGAATATAGCTTTCTTTCTAGAATGAAGCCAATGCGAAATAAAACCGCTAGCAAAATCTCCTATAGAAATTCCAACATAAGCCCACATTATAGCTTTTCCGGGTTGAATTGAATCAATTCCTAAAACAGGTGCAAATTGATTGCCCATTACTGCTAAAATTCCAATGCAAAACCAGGTCGGTAATCCAATTGCAATACACTTTATGTATTTTACAAAGCGATTCCAATTGGTAAAAAACGAAAAGAAATTCCCTTTTTTAATATTACTGTCGTGTCTAATATCATTGTAAATGCCCGATTCTGCTACACTTATTCGCAATACTAAAAGCATTAATCCTAAAGCACCTCCAATAAAATAGGCAATAGTCCAATCTCCAGCAAGTTCAACTGTTAGTTGCGCTACCACTGCTCCAAGCAAACCAAAACCAGCTACTATGGAAGTTCCAATAGCTCGTAAATGTTTTGGTAACGATTCAGACACTAAAGTAATTCCGGCTCCAAGTTCACCAGCCAAGCCAATTCCCGCAATAAAGCGCAACCAGGCATATAACATGGTTTTGTCTTCAACAGGAAAATGAGGTAAGAAACCACAAGCAATATTAGCTATAGAATAAACTAAAATAGATCCAAATAAAACAGAAAGACGCCCTTTTTTATCACCTAAAACTCCCCAAAGAATTCCTCCTAAAAGCAAACCAACCATTTGAAAATTCAGAATTAATGTTCCTGCCGTGTCTATGTCTAAATTTAAATCTTTTAAACTTGGAACACGAACAATTCCAAAAAGTAATAAATCATATATGTCAACAAAGTAGCCTAATGCAGCTACAATTACAGGAAAAGACAACAAATGTTTTAATTTTTCTTTAGTTGTGAAATTTGACATTTATGAAGTTTTGTTAGTTAATTTGGTAAAAATAAATATTATCTGAATAAAATTGAATTGGTTTGAAATTTAAATTTAACATTTTTACTAGAGTTAGCTTAACAAAGTTGTTTTGTTTTGTGTTAATTCTTTTGTGTACTTACAATTTGAATTACTAAATTTGAAATAAAAATTATGATGAAAAAATATTATGTATTGTTTATGATGCTTTTAGGTGGTTTTGTTTTTTCGCAAACCGACGCTAGAGTTTATGATATCATAACCGAAGTATCATCTAAAAGAATTGAGAATGATATTAAATCGTTAGCCAATTTTGGAACAAGAAATACATTTAGCGATACTATTTCTACTAAAAGAGGAATAGGCGCTGCAAGACGATGGATTAAATCTGAATTTGAAACTATTTCAAAAAATTGTTCTAATTGCTTAGACGTTTTTTATCAAAAAGATTATGTAACCACAAATGATGGTGAACGCGTTCCAAAAGACACATGGATTGTAAATGTTGTGGCGGTTCAAAAAGGCACAAAAAACAGCAATCGTTACGTGATTATGACAGGTGATATTGATAGCAGAAATTCAGATCCAATCGATTTTACTAAAGATGCTCCTGGTGCAAATGATAATGCTTCTGGAATGGCAGGAACAATTGAAGCTGCAAGAGTTTTATCGAAGTATAAATTTGATTATAACATTGTATATCTAGGATTATCGGGCGAGGAGCAAGGTTTGTTTGGTGGAAAAGGTTTTGCCGAATACGCAAAAAAGAATAATTGGGATATTATTGGAGTTCTAAACAATGATATGATTGGAAATATTGAAGGAGTTGATGGTGTGATTGATAATCGAACTTTTAGAATATTTTCTGAACCAACACCTATTACAGAAACGGAAAAGGAAAGAAATAACAGACGTTTTTATGGTGGAGAAGTAGATGGTATTTCACGTCAATTAGCAAGATACATTCATAAATTAACCACTACCTATATGTCTGAAATGAATCCGATGATGGTGTATCGATTGGATAGATTTGGAAGAGGAGGACATCATAGACCTTTTAATGATTTAGGTTTTTCGGGTGTACGAATTATGGAAGCACATGAAAATTATAATCGCCAACATCAAGATTTACGAACTGAAAATGGAATTAAATATGGTGATGTTATTGAAGGTGTTAATTTTGAATATGCAAAAAAATTAACTGCTGTAAATGCAATTACATTAGCCAGTTTAGCATGGGCAACACCTGAACCTAAAAATGTAAAAATTGGAGGTATTGTGCAACCCAACACCAAATTAAAATGGGATAAGGTTTCTGATGAAAATATAATTGGATATAAAATTTATTGGCGCTTAACCACTTCACCACAATGGGAATTTAGTCGTTTTGTAGGTGATGTAGATAATTTTGAACTGGAAGGAATTGTAATTGATAATTATTATTTTGGAGTAGCTTCTGTTTCTAAATCTGGTCACGAGAGTGTTGTGGTATTCCCAAATGATATTATAAGAACTACTTTTAAGAGAAAGTAATTTTAAAAAAAAGAAACACCGATTAAACTTTAACCGGTGTTTCTCAAACTAAAACAATCTAACTCATTTTAACCCATGAATTAAGGGGTTTTATGGTGGTTTTAAATTATTTCACTAATTCACTTTCATTTCTAAAAACCAATTGACCATCAAAACTGTCTAATAAAATAATGCTGTCAACAGTTACTTTTCCTGCTAAAATTTCTTTTGAAAGTTGGTTTAAAACTTCACGTTGAATAACTCGTTTTACTGGTCGTGCGCCATATTGTGGATCGTAACCTTTCTGAGCTAAATAATCTATGGCTTCTTGAGTTGCATCCATCGTGATGTTTTGATGCGCTAACATTTTAGTTACACCTTTTAGTTGTAAACTTACAATTTGTTTAATATTGGCTTCAGTTAAGGGTGTAAACATTACAATTTCATCTATTCTATTTATAAACTCAGGTCGAACGGTTTGTTTTAACACACCTAAAACTTCTATTTTTGCGGCTTCAGTAGCGGCTTCAATTCCACCTTTTAAATTATCGAATTTTTCTTGTATAATAGCGCTTCCCATATTGGAAGTCATGATGATGATTGTATTTTTAAAATCCGCAACACGACCTTTGTTATCTGTTAATCGACCTTCATCTAAAACTTGTAATAATATATTAAAAGTATCAGGATGAGCTTTTTCAATTTCATCTAATAATACTACAGAATACGGTTTTCTTCTTACCGCTTCAGTCAATTGTCCGCCTTCGTCATAACCCACATATCCCGGAGGAGCTCCCACTAATCTGCTTACAGAATGGCGTTCTTGGTATTCACTCATGTCAATTCGAGTCATCGCGTTTTCATCATCAAATAAATATTCGGCTAATGCTTTTGCTAATTCTGTTTTACCCACACCAGTAGTTCCTAAGAACAAGAACGAACCGATAGGTTTTTTCATGTCTTGCAAACCAGCACGACTTCTACGAACAGCATCACTTACGGCTTCAATAGCTTCTTCTTGTCCCACAACTCTATGATGCAATTCGTCTTCCAATTTTAAAAGTTTTTCTCGTTCACCTTGTAGCATTTTCATTACGGGAATTCCGGTCCATTTGGCTACAACTTCGGCAATATCTTCTCGAGTAACTTCTTCTTTTATTAAAGAGGTTCCCGATTGATTTTCAGCTAATTGTATTTGTAAAACATCTAGACGTTCTTGTGCTTCTTTAATTTTTCCGTAACGAATTTCGGCTACTTTTCCATAATCACCATTGCGTTCTGCTTGTTCTGCTTCGGTTTTAAAATCTTCAATTTCTTGTTTTACGTTTTGAATATTATCTACCACATCTTTCTCAGATTTCCATTTGGTAAAAATTTCGTTTCGCTCTTCTTTTAAATTAGCTAAATCTAAACCTAAAACTTTCAATTTGGTTTCGTCATTCTCTCTCTTAATAGCTTCCATTTCAATTTCCAACTGCATAATTTTTCTATCCAAAACATCCAATTCTTCTGGTTTTGAATTGATTTCCATACGCAATTTAGAAGCCGCTTCATCCATTAAATCTATTGCTTTATCTGGAAGAAAACGATTGGTAATATAACGTTGTGATAATTCGACAGCCGCAATAATAGCATCATCTTTAATACGCACTTTATGATGGGTTTCGTATTTTTCTTTGATACCTCGCAAAATTGAAATTGCACTTTCAGTATCGGGTTCATCGACTAAAACTTTTTGAAAACGTCGTTCCAATGCTTTGTCTTTTTCAAAATATTTTTGGTATTCGTCTAAAGTTGTTGCTCCAATGGCACGTAATTCGCCACGAGCCAAAGCAGGTTTTAAAATATTAGCAGCATCCATGGCACCTTCGCCACCACCAGCGCCAACAAGTGTGTGAATTTCATCAATAAAAAGTACGATATCGCCTTCGGCAGAAGTTACTTCTTTTACCACTGCTTTTAATCGTTCTTCAAACTCTCCTTTGTATTTTGCCCCAGCGATTAAAGCGCCCATATCTAATGAGTAGACAATTTTGTCTTTTAGATTTTCTGGAACATCACCATCAACAATTCGGTGTGCTAAACCCTCAGCAATGGCTGTTTTACCAACACCAGGTTCACCAACCAACATTGGATTGTTTTTGGTACGACGGGTTAGAATTTGTAACACACGGCGAATTTCTTCATCACGACCAATAACAGGGTCGAGTTTACCGCTTTTTGCTAATTCGTTAAGGTTTTTAGCATATTTGTTTAGTGAATTGTATGTTTCTTCTGCTGAAGCTGATGTTACACGTTCTCCTTTTCGCATTTCGGAAATTGCAGCTTCTAATCCGTTGTAAGTAGCTCCTTGATCTTTTAAAATTTGCGCGACTTTACTCTTTGATTTAAAAATAGCTAAAAGTAAATGTTCGATAGAAACGAATTCATCATTCATCTTTTTAGCAATGATTTCCGCTTCGTTCATCGCAGTTCCTGCATCGCGAGAGAATTGCATTTCTCCTCCAGATACTTTTGGAAAACTTTGAATGGTGCTATCTAATACCTTTTTGAAGAGCTCAATATTAATGTTGAGTTTTTTCAAAATGAAAGGTGTTACATTTTCATCTACTTCTAGAACGCCTTTAAAAATATGTTCGTTTTCGACTTGTTGTTGTCCAAAACTTTGAGCAATTTGCTGAGCTTGTTGCAAAGCTTCTTGCGATTTGATTGTAAATTTGTTGATGTTCATAGTTGCTTTGTTTTTGTTGCTTACTATATGAATCGTCAATATGTATTCCAATGTTAATAATCGGTCAATATGACTGATTTTGAATGGTTTTATATTTAAAATAATGTCAAAATGACTTAAAAAGTGTCATTTTTTTGAATTTTAAATTCTCGTAAGCAAAAAAAAAGACAGTATTTTAATACTGTCTTTAATTCTTAATCTATATAAAACTTACCTTCTAAACTTATTATTGGTAATAATGCCTTTTAGTTTTGCTTTTAAATCTTCGCCAGTATCATAAACCATTTGTTCATTACTTGGAAAAGGAACGGCTCTACGATCAAAAAACTGGTAATAATTTTCTTCACAGGCACGTTTATCTCCGTTATAGTTAGCGTAGATGTAATCAAAAATAAATTCGCTCGTTACAGGAAAAGCATCAATTAATTGGTTGGTTCTAAAATCAATATAATCTACTTTAGCGGTTACTTGGCACGATTTAAACTGTGTAAATTCGTAAATACTAACGGTAATCGTTTTCATGTTATCCACTTTAATAGCATTGCCTAAACTGTCTTTAACTACATTTCCGTTTGCGTCTAACAAAGTTTTAGTTCCGTCCTTAATTTGTTTTTCTTTGATAAATTGTTTTTCTCTCACTTGTTCTGGAGAAATATTAATTTGTCTAAAGTTCACGATCATACCAAAATCATAGTTGATGTTTTTTTGTTTATTGTTATGGTAAACCGTCCATTTATCATTTATTCCATATGTGCTAAAATCCAATAAATCGTCTTGTAAACGCGTTGGAATTACCATATTCGTTTCATTTTTGGTATAAACATGAACAAAGTCGGTTCCTTTAAATTGGGCTTCATCCATTAAACTACGAACATCTTTATAGTTTGGATTTAATCTATCTAAGTAAGCTAAATCATCATAGGCTTGTCTAAAGTCCATTTTGTTTTTAGACAGTAATAATTTTTTTGCATTAGCATATAAAAATCCAGATAAATTATTTTTACTACTTATTAATTCATCTGAATAGTCATCCATAGGAAAAATAGCATTTCTACCTTCTTTAATTAACTGTAATGGTAAAACAGGCTTAATGCGTTCTTGACGATTGTGAAGTTGAGTATATAAGTTAAAAACCCTTTCATAGTTAGCCGGATTATTCTCTTTAATCAATAAGTTTAAAGATTCTAAATCGCGTTGCTTTGCCTTAGCAAAAGCTTCTTCTAACAAATACACATAATCTTGGTTTCCTTTAGAGTTTTTATTGGTTCTTAAGCCTTCTAAAGCTCGATTGATGGCGCCATCATAATCGCCATTACTTAGCATAGATTGTGTTTGCTTCACACCACATGAAACAACAATAAGCGATAAAAATAATAAAGTAATTTTCTTCATAAAAAGGTTATTTTGACAAAGATAAAATTTTTTCGGGGCTAATTGTATTGTTGATTCGCTTTTTTAAATCTTGAGACTAGCTGAACCTTTTATCTTTTTGTTTTTTTTCATAAAACAAAAAGGATGCCACTTCTAAAAGGCTTAAAAAAAAACTCCGAAATTAAATTTCGGAGTTTACTAGTAAATAAATATCAGTTTAAAATTTCAAATCAACTGCTGGTAAAAGTTTACTCGAAACTTCTCCAAAACCGATTCTGAAATTATCTTTTTGGCAAAATCCTCTAACAATTACAGTATCGTTGTCGTTTATGAATTTTCTTTCTGTGCCATCGTTCATTTTAATTGGTTTTTGACCGCCCCAAGTTAATTCGAGCATTGAACCAAAAGAATCTTCTGTTGGTCCAGAAATCGTTCCACTTCCCATCATGTCTCCTGAATTCACTCTACATCCATTAATGGTATGATGCGCCAATTGTTGCGCCATAGACCAATACATGTATTTGAAGTTGGAACGAGAAACTACAGTTTCTTCTGAATTTTCAGGATGAATTATAACTTCTAAATTAATGTCAAATGCTTTTTTACCTTTTTGTTGTAAGTAAGGCAATGGTTCTGGGGATTGTTCAGGTCCTTTTACACGGAATGGTTCTAACGCATCCATTGTTACAATCCAAGGAGAAATTGACGAGGCAAAGTTTTTTGCTAGGAATGGGCCAAGTGGCACATATTCCCATTTTTGAATATCACGAGCACTCCAATCGTTAAATAAAACCATACCAAATATATGATCTTCTGCATCTTCAACTGGAATAGGTTCTCCCATTAAATTAGCATCAGTTGTAATAAATGCAGTTTCTAATTCAAAATCGACTAATCTAGAAGGTCCAAAAACAGGAGTTGTTTCTCCGTTTGGTAACGTTTGTCCGTAAGGTCTGTGTACTGGAATTCCTGAAGGAACAATTGTAGAACTTCTTCCGTGATAACCTACCGGTATATGTAACCAGTTTGGTAATAATGCATTTTCTGGATCACGAAACATTTTTCCTACGTTAGTTGCATGTTCTTTAGAGCTGTAAAAATCGGTATAATCACCAATTTGAACAGGTAAAAGCATTTCAATATCTTCTACTTTAAAAATTACAACATCTCTATGTTTTTTGTTGTCTCTTAATTTTGAATTATTTTCATCAAAAAGTTCAGCTAAACGATTACGAACTAATCGCCAAGTTTTCTTTCCGTCAGAAATAAAATCGTTTAAAGTATCTTGCATGAACATATCGTCTGTTAATTCAATACCTTCAAAATACCCTAATTGTTGTAATGCGCCCATATCAATTGCGCAATTTCCAATTCGAGTTCCAATGGTTATAACGTCATCTTTTGTAATAAAAACACCAAAAGGAATGTTTTGAATAGGGAAGTCGCTGTTTTCTGGTACAGGAATCCATGATTTTCTGTTAATATCGTTTGCGATAATTGGCATAAATATATTGTTAGTTTGTTGTTGAAAAATTATGAATCAAATATAAAATTATCTATCAATGTAACAAACCTTTTTTGTAATTTTGACCTAATTTTAACGAATATTTATTGCAATGCAACGCGACGAACAAATTTTTGACCTAATTCTTGACGAACAAGATAGACAAATTCACGGAATTGAATTAATTGCTTCTGAAAACTTTGTAAGTGACCAAGTGATGGAAGCTGCTGGTTCATGTTTAACAAACAAATATGCCGAAGGCTATCCTGGTAAGCGTTACTATGGTGGTTGTGAAGTGGTAGATGTTGTGGAACAAATTGCTATTGATAGAGCTAAAGCTTTATTTGGAGCAGCATATGTAAATGTACAACCACATTCTGGATCTCAGGCAAATACAGCGGTTTTTGCAGCTTGTTTAAAACCAGGAGATACTATTTTAGGGTTTGATTTATCTCATGGAGGGCATTTAACACATGGTTCTCCTGTAAATTTTTCGGGTAAATTATACAATCCTGTTTTTTATGGTGTAGAAGAAGAAACTGGTGTTTTAAATTATGATAAAATTCAAGAAATTGCTTTAGCAAGTAAACCCAAAATGATTATTGCAGGAGCTTCTGCTTATTCTCGTGATATGGATTTTGCCCGTTTCAGAGCAATAGCAGATAGCGTTGGTGCTTTATTGTTAGCCGATATTTCACATCCAGCAGGTTTAATTGCAAAAGGGTTATTAAACGATCCAATTCCGCATTGTCATATTGTTACAACAACTACACATAAAACCTTAAGAGGACCAAGAGGTGGAATGATTATGATGGGCCAAGACTTTGAAAATCCTTGGGGATTAACTACTCCAAAAGGAGAAATCAGAATGATGAGTCATGTATTAGATATGTCGGTTTTTCCAGGAAATCAAGGAGGACCATTAATGCATATTATTGCTGCTAAAGCCGTTGCTTTTGGAGAATGTTTAACCGATGAGTTTTTCCGTTATGCAATGCAAGTTAAAAGTAATGCTCAAGCTATGGCAGAAGCATTTAATAAAAGAGGTTATAAATTGATTTCTGGTGGTACTGATAATCACATGATGTTAATTGATTTAAGAAATAAAGGAATTTCAGGTAAAGATGCTGAAAATGCATTAGTGAAAGCTGAGATTACAGTAAATAAAAATATGGTACCATTTGATGATAAATCACCATTTGTTACTTCTGGTATTCGTGTAGGAACTCCAGCTATAACCACTCGTGGTTTAGTAGAAGAAGACATGGAAACGGTTGTTGCTTTAATTGATAAAGTGTTAATGAACTATACTGATGAAGCTGTTTTGGAACAAGTGGCAGAAGAAGTAAACGAATTAATGAGTGAAAGAGCTATGTTTGTTTTCTAAAACTTACAATTTTAAAATAAAAAAACTCCTGAATATTTAAATTCAGGAGTTTTTTGTTTTGTATAATATTCAATATTGTTATTTTCCGTCTTTATCAACTAGTATTCGTTCTTCTCTATTTGCAATTTCCCAAGCCAATGCAAATGCTAATTGAGCACGTTTTGCTAAAGCATCATATTCAATTTTATCTGGAGTATCACTTGGTAAGTGGTAATCAGCATGAATTCCGTTAAAGAAGAAAATAGAAGGAATTCCGTGTTTTGCAAAATTATAATGGTCAGAACGATAGTAAATTCTTTCTGGATCGTTTCTGTCATTGTATTTATAATCTAATTCCATCTTAGTGTATTTAGCATTAGCTGATTCATTAAGAGTGTGTAATTCACTACTTAACCTATCAGAACCAATCACATATATATAATTATTTGTGTTTGGATGAATTGTATCTCTGCGTCCAATCATATCAATATTGATATCGGCAACAGTATTTTTAAGAGGAAATAACGGATTTTCAGAATAAAATCTTGATCCATGTAAGCCATGTTCTTCTCCGGTTACATGTAAGAATAAAATAGAACGTTTAGGTCCGTGTCCGTTTTTCTCAGCTTCTTTAAAAGCTTGAGCAATTTCTAACAAAGCAACAGTTCCCGAACCATCATCATCAGCACCATTAAAAACTTCACCATTTTTCATTCCTACGTGATCATAATGAGCAGAAATAACAACAATTTCATCTGGTTTTTCTGATCCTTTAATAAAAGCCCAAATGTTTTCAGAATCATTTAATTTTGGTGCAAATCCTCTTTTCATAAATTCAGAAGGTACTTTTTGGTACCAATCTGTTGCTGCCTCAGGATAACTTAATCCCGCTTTTTTGTATTCATTAATTAAATATTGGCCTGCTTTTTTCTGACCCTGTTCACCAGTATTTCTGCCTTCCATTTCGTCACCAGCAACAATATATAAGTGTTTACTTAGTTCTGCCGCTGTTATTGTATTTATATAATCACCAGCTTCTGCAGGTTTCTTTGCTGTTTTTTGTGCACTTGTACAACTCGAAAGTAAAAATGATAAAACGGCACCTGAAAACAATATTTTTTTCATAGTTTGATGTTTTGTTTTTTATAAAGTTTAAAACAAATATAGTATTTAGTCGTTAAACTTGTTTTATTATTACAAGCATTTAAACATTTTAACACATTCTAGTTATAATTTATAAATTTGATTAGTTGTGTAACTTTATTTGAGTTCAATTTTGTCTAGTAGTAATTTAAAAGATTCATTTTTTTTGTTACCGATTAAAAATACAATTTCTTCAAAAGAATCATTATTAAAATTAGGCAAATTAAGCCTTCTACCTCTGTAAGATGGATATAAATCGGTTAGTTTAATGTCTATAGTTTGCCATTCACCGGAAGTTTGAAATGTAGTTATATAAGAAAAATAAGATTCGTTTTTATCTTTAATTCTAAATTGATAAGCTTTTCCATCTCCTTTTAAACGAATACGTACTATACTTTCTGAATTTACATTAATCTTATTAAAGGTATGGCGTACGGAAGAAAATCCGCCATTGTTTTCAAGAGAAATAGCACCTTCAAATACACCATTCCCATCATTATTAATAGAAAAACGCCCTTGAGATAAACCGCCCATAACGCCATCATCTATAATTTTCCAATTACTAATAGATGAGCTTTTGTTAAAATCGAAAATTATTGTGGTGTTCATAAATGTTAATAGTAGAAGTAAAGTAAGTTTCATAGTTAATCGTTTATACTTTAAAAGTAAATAAATAGAATTCTTCTTTAAAAGATTTAACACTCTTTTATATTGTGTTTGACATTCTAAAAACGCCAACTTAAGATTTTAACCATTAAATTATCAGTCTAACACCACCTAATTCTTCAATTTTGTATGGAAATTTATTACTTGGAGAACCAATAAACATAAAGTTAACAGGTATGTTCCATTTTACCGATAATTCTTGAATCAATTCAGGTGTAAACTTTCCTTCTAAAATAATAAGTTCAATATCAATTTCAGGATATTCTCTGTCTAAAAAGTCAATTTCTTGTTTTAAATTGGCCGGACCCGTTTGTCCTTTTTCTAAAACCGTTACAATTTTAATTTTTTTAGTATGTTCATTACGCTCAATGTATAGCATTACTTTGTTTAATGTAGCAATATTATCTCCTTTAGTAAAAAATATAAATTCTTGTTGATTAATTTTATTTAAAACTTTTTTAATTGCTCTATCTGAATTCACTGAAAATTTTCGAATTGGATCAAAAAAAGCATCTAATATTTTTAATATAGCCTTCAATAAAATAGTTCTATTTAGCATTACCGCTATAAATAAAATAGTAGGCACAAAATAAATTGAAAACACGAATAAATTACTTGGTAAATTATCTTTTGGAGGCATTACTACATTTCCCCAAAGTGCAATTAAAACAGCAATAATAGCAACAATTACTGATAACCAACCTGCTTTTTCTGGTCTAGGTAATGAATTTCTTTTTATTTTAAGTAAAATGTTACCAATGCCAAACAGTGCCATTACTGATAAAAATGAAATGGTATACACACCCGCTAATAAGCGCACATCTCCGTTTGTAATTAATAAGACAGAAACAGAAAGAATTAAAAATAATATTACAATTCTGTAAGAACTTCCTTTTTTGTTTTTCTTTAAGAAGAAAGGTGGAAGAATTCTATCTAAAGTCATTCGTTCTAATAAGCCTGTAACGCCTACAAAACTTGTTAAAACAGCTCCACTTAATACTAAAAAGGCATCTATTGCAATTAATGAAGCAATCCAATGACCACCAACATGTTCGCCCATTTGTATTAATAATGTATTTTGATAATCATTACTTTGTAACAATGGAATTGCAAATAATGCTAGAGCAAAAATGGCCATTAAGGGATTAATAATACTCACAATAGACCACATGTTTCTTAACGTTTTTGGAAAAACGCCTTTTTCTTGCTCTTCAACAAAATTAGCAGAACTTTCAAATCCAGAAACGCCTAACATAGAGGCTGCAAATCCAAGAAAAATTGCGGTAGAAATACTTCCACCTGTTGTAGGAAAATGCCAGTTTTCAAAAAAAGTACCAACACCGTTTTGAATTAAATAATAGATTACAAATCCGCTCAAAATGGCTAATGATGTTAGATGAAAAATAAAAATTCCAATTGCTACTTTTGCAGATTCGGTAATTCCTATTATAGCTAGTAACGCAAAAACACAAAGTAAAACGATGGTAATGGGTATTATTGGTAAAACAGGAATTAAATGATGTAAATAATGAATACCTTCATTTGCAGAAATTACAGCAGTTGCCATGTAAGATAACAATGTTAAAGTCGCCGCTAAAGATGCTGTTCCTTTGCTAGTTGTATTTAAAAGCGCATTGTATGCACCACCATTTAAAGGAAGAGCACCTACAACTTCACCATAAATTTTTCGGAATAAAAAAAGCACTAACGATACAATTAGTAATGTTATCCATGCGTATTGTCCTGCGAATGAAATTGCTAATGCGGAAACATATAAAACAGATGAACTAATATCATTTCCACAAATTGCAGTTGAAGCTAACTGATTTAATTTTTTATGGGTATTACTCATTTTTTGATTTTTTTTCTGAATCTCAAATGTACCAAATTTTAATGGGTAGACCTAAAATTGTTAAAATTTAGAATCATGAAAAATAGAAAATCCCAAATTCTATTTGTGAAATGGATTTGGGATTTGTTCTTATTTTTTTATTAATTCAATAAAATTTTTTATAGATTCTATTTTGTTCTTTCTTAAAAACGTAATAAAAGCACTCCCAATAATCGCTCCTTTTTGATATTGAGTAGCATGCGTGAAGGTTTCATTGTCTTTTATTCCAAAACCTACAATTTGCGGATTTTTCAAGTTCAAATCAGCAATTCTTTTGAAATATTCTTTTTGTTCTGTTCCAAATCCAGATTGACTTCCCGTAACTGCAGCCGAACTCACCATGTAAATAAAACTATCTGAAATAGCATCGATTTGTTGAATGCGTTCGAAAGAAGTTTGTGGTGTAATTAGGAAAATATTTTTTAAACCATATTTTTCAAAAATAGCTTTGTATTCATTTTCATAAACATATAATGGTAAATCAGGAATTATTAAACCGTCGATTCCAACTTCGGTACATTTCTGACAAAATTTCTCCATTCCAAATTGCATCATCGGATTAAAATATCCCATAATAATCAACGGAATTTGAACGGTTTTTCGAATATCTTTTAATTGTTTGAATAGGAGTGAAGTCGTCATTCCGTTTTCAATAGCAATAGTCGAACTTTCTTGAATGGTAGGTCCATCGGCTAACGGATCGGAAAATGGTAACCCAATTTCAATCATATCCACACCATTTTTTTCCAGTTCTTGAATAATGGAAACCGTATCATTTAATTTGGGATAACCTGCTGTAAAATAAATAGATAGCAGTTTTTTATCTTCTTGTAATTTTTGGTTGATTCTATTCATGTTATTTTTAGCTAATCACTTTTTACTAATTACTATTCACTCAAATTAAAATAATCGATATACGTATTCAAATCCTTATCGCCTCTTCCTGATAAGTTAATAACCACAATATCATTTGGTTGGAAATGTTTTTTATCCAAAACCGAAAAAGCGTGTGCTGTTTCTATGGCAGGAATAATGCCTTCTGTTTTTGAAATTTCTAATCCTGATTGCATGGCTTCTGAATCGGTGATTGCAATAAATTCAGCGCGTTTGGTGTCGTGTAAATGCGCATGAAGCGGACCCACACCAGGATAATCCAATCCAGCAGAAATAGAGTAAGGCTCAGTAATTTGTCCGTCTTCGGTTTGCATTAATAAAGTTTTACTTCCGTGTATGATGCCAATTTTTCCCAAAACAGAAGTCGCCGCACTTTCTCCAGAATTTACACCATGACCAGCGGCTTCCACAGCAATTAATTTTACTGATTCTTCATCTAAAAATTCGTAAAAAGCACCAGCAGCATTACTTCCGCCACCCACACAAGCAATCACGTAATCTGGATTTTCTCTGCCTTCTTGTGTTAGAAGTTGGGATTTAATTTCTTTTGATATCACACTTTGAAAACGGGCAACCATATCGGGATAAGGATGAGGTCCAACCACAGAACCAATAATATAAAACGTATCAATCGGATTGTTGATCCAATCGCGAATGGCTTCATTGGTGGCATCCTTCAACGTTTTTGAACCCGAAGTGGCTGGACGAACTTCTGCTCCTAACATTTTCATTCGAGCTACGTTTGGTGCTTGTCTTTTAATGTCGACTTCACCCATATACACAATGCATTCCAAACCCATTAAAGCGCAAACGGTTGCCGTTGCAACACCGTGTTGACCAGCGCCAGTTTCGGCAATAATTCGAGTTTTTCCTAAACGTTTGGCGACTAAAATTTGGCCAATCGTGTTGTTGATTTTGTGTGCGCCTGTATGACACAAATCTTCTCGTTTCAAGTAGATTTTAGTATTGTATTTTTCTGATAAACGTTTGGCAAAATATAATGGCGTAGGTCGACCAACAAATTGTTGCAACAACTCATTAAATTCTTCTTGAAATGAAGATTCAGCCATTATTTTTACATAATTTTCTTTTAATTCTTCTACATTTGGGTATAACATTTCAGGAATGAAAGCTCCTCCAAACTGGCCGTAAAAGCCGTTTTCGTCAACATTATATTTCATAAAGCAATTTTTTAAATTTTTCTAATTCAATTTTATTTTTCAAGCCGGGTTTTGTTTCAAATTGGCTGTTTACGTCGATAGCGATACATTTTTCAGCAACTTTGGTTTTTTGGAACGCTTTAATCGCTTCCCATTCATTTATTCCAATGCCACCACTCAAGAAAAACGGTTTGTCAAATGGATATTTTTCCAACAGGTTCCAATCGAAAGTAACGCCGTTTCCGCCAGGTAATTTTCCTTTGGTATCAAAAAGAAAATAATCAACCATTGGAAGAAATTTTTCTAAAACGCTGAAATCAAAATTAGTACCAATGGAAAATACTTTGATAATTTCGACATTCAGGTGTTTGATTTCGGTACAAAAACTTGCGGATTCATTGCCGTGTAATTGTACGACATCTAGTTCATATTGCTTTACTTTTGAAATAATTTCTTGTATGGATGAATTTACAAAAACTCCGACTTTTTTGATAGATTTTGGAATTTCAGGAATTGTTTCTAAATTCATATACCGACTCGATTTTTCCCAGAAAATAAAACCCAAATAATCAGGATGTAAAGTTGAAATATCTTGAATATTCTCTGGATATTTCATTCCACAAATTTTCAGTTTTACGTTTTTCATAATCTTATATTTTTACCACATAGAAACATAGTTTTTAGATTTATTTTGTCTAGATATTTCACTTTTTTAAGATTTTACAGCCTATGTTTACTGAGAATTCCTCTTACATTTTTAATCTATATTTCTATGTAGTTAATTTTAAAAAATTAAGTTGGTTATAAAACTTTTAGCTTCCAACCCAGGATTTTCCGTTTTCATAAAGTGTTCTCCCATTAAAAATCCTTGATAACCAAATTGTTGTAATTCTTTCACTGCTTCAATAGAACTAATGCCACTTTCTGAAACTTTTACAAATTCGTCTGGAATTTTAGAAGCTAATTCTTTGCTGTAATCCAAACTCACTTCAAAGGTTTTTAAATTGCGATTGTTTACACCAATCATATCCAAACTTGGCATAATCGATTTTTCTAATTCTTCCAAATTGTGCACTTCTAATAGTACTTCTAATCCTAAACTTTGAGCAAATTCTGAAAGTTGTTTGATTTCATTTCGAGTTAAAACGGCTGAAATTAGTAAAATAACATCGGCTCCGTTGGCTTTGGCTTCTAGAATTTGATATTCGTCAACAATGAATTCTTTTCGTAATAATGGAATATTTACAGTAGCTTTTGCTAATAATAAATCATCTAAACTTCCACCAAAATACTTGGAATCGGTTAAAACTGAAATCCCACAAACTCCAGCATTTTGGTATCCTAAAACCACATCTTCAACGGAATGATTGTTATTGATAATCGATTTCGAAGGCGAACGACGTTTATGCTCCGCAATAATTCCTGAAACGCTGTTTTTTAATAATTTACTTAACGAATACGTTCGAGAGTTGAACAAAACAGAAGCTTCCAATTGCGAAACAGGTATAATGCTTTTCTTTAATTGCACTTCTCGCTTTTTATCGATGATTATTTTATCTAAGATATTCATGGTTACTTATTTTGTGTCACATCGAGCGGATTCGAGATGTTCGTATGTTCTCGACTGCGCTCGAATGGATAAATTTTAGTTACTTATTTCGATTAATTTTTTCATTTTTTCTAATGCTTTTCCGCTTACTAAACTTTCTTGCGCTTTTGCTATAGCTTCATCATAATTCGATTTTTCAATGGTTTGAATGGCGATGGCAGCATTAACACAAACCACATTGTTTTGAGCCGTTGATCCTTTTCCAGAAATGACATCGTAGAAAATTTTAGCAGATTCATCTATTGTTGTTCCTCCTTTTATGGATTCTAGTTTACATTCGGGTAATTTGAAATCGGATGGTTTTAAAATCTGTTCGGATGTGTTGGAAATGATTTTCACTTCATCGGTCAATGAAACTTCGTCAAACCCACTCAATCCATGTAAGATGGAATAGTTAGTGGTCGTGTTTTGGTATAAATACGCATACATTCGAGCCAATTCTAAACTAAAAACACCAACCATTTGATTTTTTGGAAAGGAAGGATTTACCATTGGTCCCAACATATTAAAAAAAGTTTTTACCCCTAATTCTTTTCGAATCGGACCCACATTTTTCATAGCAGGGTGGAAGAGTGGCGCGTGCAAAATAGCAATATTAGTTTCTTCGATGGATTTAGTTAGAAAATCGGAATCGTTAGTAAATTTCACCCCCATTTTTTCCATCACATTACTCGATCCTGAAATTGAAGACACGCCATAATTGCCGTGTTTTGCCACTTTAATTCCGGCACCAGCTACGATAAAAGAAGCTAAAGTTGAAATATTAAAAGTGTCTTTTCCATCGCCACCAGTTCCACACAAATCAATAGTATTGTAAGCGGAAAAATCAACGGGAATACACAATTCTAACAAAGCTTCACGGAAACCAGATAATTCTTCTATAGTAATACTTCGCATCATATAAACCGTCATAAAAGCAGCCATTTGGCTTGGATTATAACTTCCAGAAGAAATATTGACCAATACGTCTTTGGCTTCTTCTTTGGTTAAGATTTCGTGATTAATTAATCGATTTAATATGTTTTTCATTTGAATTTTTTATAAACTGAACACTTCTAACTGACTACTGAATACTAATTCAAAAGCCAATTTTCTAGGATTTTTTTTCCGAAAGGAGTTAACACACTTTCAGGATGATATTGAACTCCTCTAATATCTAAATGAGCATGTTTCATCGACATGATTTCACCATTTTCATCAACAGAAGTTACGATTAAATCAGCTGGAAGGTTTTCGTTGGAAACGACCCATGAATGGTAACGTCCCACTTCAATGTCATTAGGTAAATCGTTGAAAATGAAATCATCTTCCGTTTTAGTGACTTGAGTTGCCACACCGTGATAGACTTTTTCTAGGTTGGTTAAAGTGCCACCGAAAACTTCTCCTATAGCTTGTAAACCTAAACAAACTCCGAAAATACTTTTTGTAGCAGCATATTTTTTGATAACCTCTTTTAATAAGCCGGCTTCATCTGGAATGCCTGGACCTGGCGAAAGTAATATTTTATCGAATTTTTCTAATTCATTCAATTCAAATTCATCGTTTCTAAAAACGGTTACTTGAACATTCAAATCCTCTAAATAGTGGACTAAATTGTAGGTAAAACTATCGTAATTGTCTATAACTGCTATTTTCATTTCTTTAATTTTTTTTCAATTTCAAGGGCAAATTCAATTTTAAAATTCAAGTTCATTTTTTTTGGAACACAGATTTTAAAAATTTGAAAATTTAAAAAGTCTCGACTACGCTCGACTTGACAATTTGTTATTGAACTTGTTCTTGCATTTGTTTATATGTTTTCTGCTAAATCTAAAGCTTTTTGCAAAGCGCCTAACTTGTTGTACACTTCTTGCATTTCGTTTTCTTCGGAGGAACTTTCTACAATTCCGGCTCCAGCTTGAAAATGTAAGGTGTGATTTTTACTTAAAAAGGAACGAATCATAATGGCGTGATTGAAATTGCCTTCAAAATCGAGTACTCCAATTGCACCACCGTAGAAACTTCGATTAGATTTCTCAATATTTTCAATTAATTGCATGGCTTTTATTTTCGGGGCTCCCGTTAAAGTTCCTGCAGGAAATGTTTTGGCAACTAATTCCATAAAAGTATGATTTTCTTTTAATTTTCCTGATACTTTTGATACCAAATGAATCACGTGAGAGAAAAATTGAACTTCCTTGTATTTCTCTACTTTAACTTCGTTACAACTTCGGCTTAAATCGTTTCTTGCTAAATCGACTAACATGACGTGTTCGCTGTTTTCTTTGGCGTCTTGACCTAACCTTTTGGCTAATTCGGCATCTTGTTCGTCGTTTCCGGTTCGTTTGAATGTGCCTGCGATAGGATGAATTTCGGCATAGTTATTTTTAATTACCAATTGCGCTTCTGGTGATGAACCAAATATTTTGAAATTTCCATAATCGAAATAGAACAAATACGGTGAAGGGTTAATGCTTCGTAAAGCACGATATACATTGAATTCATCACCTTTAAAGCTTTGTGAAAATCGTCTAGAAAGCACCAATTGGAAAACATCGCCACGTAAACAATGTTTTTTGGCTAGTGAAACGTAGTTTTTGAATTCGTCATCGGTTAAGTTTGAAGTGCCGTTTCCTGATTTTTGAAACGAAAATGAAGCAAAGTTTTTCGATTGTAATAATTGTTCAATTTCAGCGATATTGTTGCTTCCGTCAAAACTATGACAAAATAAATACGCTTCGTTTTTGAAATGATTGATGGCAATAATATTTTGATAAACAGCGTAATAGATTTCAGGAATTTCATTTTCTGTTGATTTTTTTGCAATCGATACTTTTTCAAAATATTGAATGGCATCGTAACTTATGTAACCAAATAATCCTTGTGTAATAAATTTGAAATCCGACTTTTCAGTTAGAAATTGCTTTGAGAAATTTTCAATTTCTTTAGCCACGTTTACAGCTGCATCAATTGGTATAATTTCTGAAAAACCATCTGGAAAATTTGTTTCAATTTTTTGATTTTCCACTTTAATAGAAGCAATTGGATTGAAACAGATGTAAGAAAAACTGTTGTCATTCGCATGATAATCAGAACTTTCTAACAAAATACTATTAGGAAACTTATCGCGAATTTTTAAGTAAACACTTACTGGCGTAATAGTGTCAGCTAGAATTTGTTTGTAATTAGTATGTAACTTGTATTTTTTCATATTTGTTTAATTTTTGGCAATAAAAAAAGGCTTGTCGTGATTGACAAGCCTTTTCTATGTATTTGGTTTTAAATGATACTATAGCAGGATTCGCTCACGAAGTTCGACGTAAGTTAGACCACCACCAAGTATTGTTTAAAATTGAAATCATTTTCTTAATTGTATGTTGCAAATATTTCGAATAAAATTTTGAATAAACAAATTTTTTAATACAAACTTGGATATTTTGTTGGATTTGCCTCATTCATAATCGCATATACTTTCTCAAAAATGTCTTCTGTTGAAGGTTTTGAGAAGTAATCTCCATCGGTTCCATATGCAGGACGGTGTGCTTTTGAAGCCAATGTTTGTGGTGCGCTATCTAAATGTTGGTAGGCTTTTTGATTTTCTATAATTTCTTGTAAAATATAAGCACTTGCTCCACCAGGAACATCTTCGTCAATTACTAATAAACGACTTGTTTTTGCTACCGATTTTACAATATCATGATTAATATCGAAAGGTAATAACGATTGTATATCAATAATTTCAGCGCTAATTCCAACAGATTCTAACTCGTTTGCCGCTTGTTCAACTAAACGTAAAGTAGATCCGTAAGAAACTAATGTGATATCCGTTCCTTGTTTAATAGTTTCAACCACTCCGATAGGTGTTTTGAATTCACCTAAATTTGTTGGCATTTTTTCTTTTAAACGGTAACCATTTAAACATTCGATTACTAATGCGGGTTCATCTGATTCTAACAAAGCATTATAAAAACCAGCAGCTTTGGTCATGTTTCTAGGAACTAAAACGTGAATTCCTCTAATAGCATTGATAATCATACCCATTGGTGAACCTGAATGCCAAACACCTTCTAAACGGTGACCACGAGTTCTTATAATTAACGGTGCTTTTTGACGACCAGCTGTTCTGTATTGTAATGTTGCTAAATCATCACTCATGATTTGGATAGCGTACAACAAATAATCTAAATATTGAATTTCAGCAATTGGACGTAATCCACGCATTGCCATTCCAATTCCTTGACCTAAAATAGTAGCTTCACGAATTCCCACATCGGCAACGCGTAATTCTCCATATTTTTCTTGCATGCCTTCTAAACCTTGGTTTACATCACCAATGTTTCCTGCATCTTCTCCAAAAATTAGCGTTTCTGGATATTTTGAAAAAATAGCATCAAAATTATCTCTTAAAACCAAACGAGCATCAACATCTTCTACTGAAGCATCATAAATAGGTAAAACTTCTTTTGCATTTAAAACGTTTTTGTCTGAATGCGAAAATAAGTGCGAACTAAATTTTGGTTGAATTTTTTCTAAATAATTTTCAATCCATGAAGCTAAATTTACGCGTGAATTTTCTTTAATAATCATGCGTAACGCTTTCCTAGAAGCAACTAAAAGATCTTTTCGAATAGGTTCTTTAATCGATGCAATGTCATTTGCAATTTTATCCATAAAAACTTTATTATCACTTTGAGCTGCTATGGTATTTAGTAATGAAACTAATTCTTGTTGTTCTGCTTTTATTGGTGCTGTAAAGTTTGTCCAAGCGGCTTTTTTGCCTTCTAAAACGTCTTTTTTAGCTTTAGTATCAATTTCATCTAACTCTTCTAAAGTAGCAATATTGTTTTCAATTAACCAATTTTTCATTTTAGCCAAACAATCAAATTCACTTTCCCAAGCCAAACGATTTGCATTTTTGTAGCGCTCGTGACTTCCAGAAGTTGAGTGACCTTGTGGTTGCGTTAATTCTTGAACATGCACTAAAACTGGAACATGTTCTTCACGCGCAATTTGCGATGCTTTTTGATACGTTTCGACTAAAGATGGGTAATCCCAACCTTTAACGCGTAAGATTTCATAACCTTTATTATTTTCATCACGTTGAAATCCTTTTAAGATTTCTGAGATGTTTTCTTTAGTTGTTTGATGACGAGCGTGAACCGAAATTCCGTATTCGTCGTCCCAAACACTCATTACCATTGGTACTTGTAAAACACCAGCAGCATTAATAGTTTCAAAGAATAAACCTTCAGAAGTTGAAGCATTTCCGATGGTTCCCCAAGCCACTTCATTTCCGTTTTCAGAAAAATTAGTTTGGTTAATTCCAGAAACATTTCGGTATATTTTAGAAGCCTGAGCCAATCCTAATAAACGAGGCATTTGCCCAGCAGTAGGTGAAATATCAGAACTCGAATTTTTTTGTTGGGTTAAGTTTTTCCAATTTCCGTTTTCGTCTAATGAATGTGTTGCGAAGTGACCGCCCATTTGGCGTCCAGCACTCATTGGGTCAAAATTTATATCGGTATGACCATATAAGCCGGCAAAAAATTGCTCGATATTTAATTCGCCAATTGCCATCATAAAAGTTTGATCGCGGTAGTATCCAGAACGGAAATCTCCATTTTGAAATGCTTTTGCTAATGCCAATTGCGGTACTTCTTTTCCGTCACCAAAAATACCAAATTTAGCTTTGCCAGTAAGCACTTCCTTTCTTCCAAGAAGGCTACATTCTCTACTAATTTTTGCAATTTTATAATCGTTGATGACCTCTTTTTTGAAATCTTCAAAAGAAACTACCTCTGGTGTTGTTGCTACTTTCATAAGCCGTTTATCCGAATTTGATATTTAAACAAATTTAATTAAAACCAGTAATAAAACAATAGATAGTGTAATATTTTTTTAATTATTATTAAATTATCAATAGTTTTAATTTGAAAAACGCAATCAATTCATTAAAAATTGCAGTTATGTTGTGAAATTCTTATTTAAATAGATAAAAAACTATTAAAGCCATTTTCTTGTAAATAATGAAATTAATGTTTTTGGACTTAAAGTAACTACAAATCGAATTTGCTGGCCATAATTAGGATCGTTTAAAGAGAATCCGTTTGAAGAATATACTGGTAAAAATAGCTCGAAATAATCTGGAACCAAGTTTAAATGTAATCCTGAATCATAAACAAATTTTGGATTGTGAAATTTGTTTTTTAACATTCCAACATCGCCATAGATTTGAACCCAATTCCAAATATTAAATGTTCCATTTACAGTTGTAATCCATTGATTAGCAAATCTTGTGTCTAATTTAGACTTAAATCCGCCTTCTCCATAAACATATTGCTGACTATAAATTCCTGTAGTTTCACTTCTTCCCAATAAATTATAATCAAACATATAATCGTTTGGTCTATCTAAACCAAAACTAAAAAAATCGGTATTTGTACTATTATACATAAAAGCTCCGGCATAAAAGCGGAAACTAATTTGTCTATTATTTTCAAACAATTTTCTGTAATGAAGCTCTGTTGCTACTTTTCCAAATGAATTGGATAATTGTAAATCGTTTAAAATTGAAAAGTGTTTTGTACCTTCAGATTGGAAATTGCCATATTTTGCATTAAAAATGTTATAATTTTGAGTGTTTTCAGTAACAAATGGTGAAGCTTCTCTATTAATATATACTTGTCTTAATTGAATAAATTCATTTTTATTTGTTCTTAAATTTTTGTCTCGAAATAAAAACTGAACAGTAGGAACAAAATCGGTATAAGTTGCATCTTGTGCATAATGAAACTGACTTCCTCTGATAATATATTTAATGCGATATAATTTTCCTTCATCTCTTATGTTATCTTCTACAACAAAAGATGCTTTTCCAACAAATTTTCCTGTATTAGAAGAAAACATAGGAGTTGCGCTAAATGTAAAAGGCTTATTTAAAACAGAACGATTACTTAACTTAATTCCTACAGCAATTCCATCATATGCATTGAATTCTACTTCAGGTACATAAAAAATTTGATTATAATAAGGTTCTTCTAAATCTCTCATAAAATTAAATTTTATAGGACGATTGTTAAAGAAAAATCCTTTTAATGATTTCCAGTTATTTCTTAAGTTGTATTCTGGCACTTCATTGTTGTAATTCAATGTTAGTTTATCTGCTCCTAATCTTGGAATTACAAATGTAGAATCTGTTTTAATGTTGGTCACCCAAATTTTATTAATAACTTGGTTGTCTTTTAATTGATATAAAGAAATGGGAACATTAGTATTTGTTCTATTTATGATATTTACTGAAATAGAATCATTAGTTTTAGTTACTTTTCCAAATTTGTAATCAATTAAATCTCTTGACTCTATAACGGTTCTAAAAAACCAATTGATGTCTTTTGGACTATTTTTTAATAAAACGGTTTCAAATTGACGCGAATTGGTTCCAAAATATTGATTTTCCTGAATAAATTCTTTAATACTGTTATGAACAATATTGTTTTCTAAATAACTGTCTAAATATTTTAAACTTAAACCCGCTCTGTATTTACTTGCAATTTGTTCGTTAAATTTTATTAACCTATTCTTTGGCTCGTTAAGTGCTTGATCTAAGTTTTTACGTGCCATTAGCATATATAAATAGCTGTATTGTTCATTAAAACTTAAATTGATGAAGTGATATGATTTTAATATTTTTAAACTAGCAATGTTTCCTGTCATTTTTAAGTCAGGATAATATTCATCTACATATTGCATCATGATGAACATTTGAATTCCATCATAAATCCAATAATCACTTCTTTGATTCAAGTTTAAATTTTCTTTTAAATAATTATTTAAATAGGTTTTTAGAAATTTTAACTCATAAATTAAATTATCAGAAAATGGACTTAAAAAACTGGGAAGTTGATTTAACCCATAAAAAGGTTGTCTCGAATAATCTTCTTGAGTTAATATTATTTTAGTAGAAAAAGGTAATCCTAATTTTGTAGCGGTAAAACGACTTATTTTATCAAAAATAACAGCTTTATCAATATCATTTACTCTATTATCTTCTATTCCACAGCTTACTTCAATAATTTCATTTTTATAGTTTTGATAAGTGTTTTTTGGTTCAATTGTTAATGTAGCTTCTGGTTTGTTGTCTGCTTTTAATGTGATTATTTTTGTATTTGAAGAACTTAAATTGTTGGTTTCATGTAAATTACTAGATAATGAATAATTGGAAGGTAATTCAAATTCAATATCAAAATCTGAAAAAGCATTTGGAATATCGTCAATATTTTCATTACTTAATTTAATAAACTGCTTGTGTTCAAATCGTGAAGGATTTAAATACCAATTTTTTAAAATGATTCTACCATTATTGTCATAACCATATTTTGTAAACTTTGAATCCGGAATTTTTACTACATAAACAAAGGTAAAAGTTTGTTTTGTACAAGGCAAAATAGGTTCGTTTAATTCAACCTTTATTAGATCAATATTTCCATCAGGGCGACTCCATTTAACAGGTTTTAAATCGGTATCAATCATGTTTTTAACATCGGTAAAACCTCTTTCTTTTTCTGATGCTAAATGAAAGGCTCTTATGTATTCATCAGAAAATCGTTTTGCTAAAGCGGACGATTTTGATGAAAAAGCATTATTCCAATCGTTTAAAATAATATATTTTAAAGTATCATTGCTTGTATTGTTGTAGGTTAAAACTTGATCTACCAATAGTATCTTTTCTTCAATATTAATCTTAACAGACATTTTTGAAGAATGCTGAGAAAAAATCAAAAGGGGAAATACTAAAAAAACTATTTTAATTAAAAATTTCAATTGATTTATTGGTTTTATTGTTAGATGACAAATTAAGTAAAAAGTTGCTTTAAATGACTGAAAAAAAATAAAAATAAACTTAAATAAAACTTAAATTTTGAAAGTATATACTTAATTGAATTTAGTTTCAACTTAATATTCGTAATTTTGAGTAAAATAGTTTTTTATGTCTAAAAAAATACTTACTCTAATATTTCTTTTATTAGGAATTTCAATTTACTCTCAAATTGTTATTAATGAGATAGATGCGGATACGCCAGGTACAGATCAATTAGAATTTGTTGAATTGAAATCTGCTTCACCAAATTTTCCTTTGGATGGTTATGTTTTGGTGTTTTATAATGGAGGAAGTTCTGCTCCATATTCAGGAAGTTTAAGTTATTATGCTTTTGATTTAGATGGATATTCTACTGATATAAATGGTATTGCAGTTTTTGGTAATAATCAATTAGTGCCATCTCCAATGGGCGTTTTTCCTAATGCAACTATTCAAAATGGTCCAGATGTTGTGGCAATATATTCAGGAAATGCAACAGATTTTCCATTGAACACATTAGCGACATCAACAAACTTAATTGACGCTTTGGCTTATTCAAATGCAAATACACAACCAGCTGCCATGATGACCACTCTTGGAATTACTGTTTGTACAAATGAAAATGCTATTTCAAGCGTAACAACACATTCTATTCAACGTAAAAACGATGGTTCTTATGAAGTAAAATTACCTACTCCTAGAGCTAATAATGATGGGAGTGGTGTAGTGTTGAATTATATTTCAGTAACAACTTCTCAGTCTATTTTGTCTGAAGGAAATAGTTTTAACTTTATTTTAACAACGAGTGAGCCCGTGCAAAATGAAACGTTGATAATGAATTTTACATTAATTAATGGAAGTTTTACAATGTCTGATTTTTCAGGAGGTTTAACGGTCTCAATTCCAGTTGGTCAAACTACAACACAAACCGGAATAATTTTAATTGATGACGGTTTAGATGAAGGTGATGAAGAAATGAAATTTATATTTCAAACACTTCCTTTTGGTTATGTAGCTAATAATGATAACATTGTTTACAGAGTTTATGATGCTAACTTTGCAACAGACCCATGGGGAACTCCTTTAAATCCTACCTATAATGTTGTAACTCCAACTATTCCTTTAGGATATTATGATTCTCTCGAAGGTTTATCTGGTGCAGCATTAAAACAAGAATTGCAGAATATTATTGCAGATCCGGGTGTTGTTAGATTACATAGTTATGCCGATATATGGGAAATTTTAAGATCTTCTGATAGAAACCCAAACAATAATAATCAGGTTTGGTGTATTTATACCGAGCAGCCTTTTTCTAAATTAGACCAACAAAATACAAGTAGTATTGTGGGTAAATGGAATAGAGAACATATTTTTTGTCAATCAAGAGGAGGATTTGATGTGGCTAATGGAGATACAGCAGATGGTATAAATGTTTGGTTACCTACAAGTGCTGCAACAACTATAGATGGTGTTTCAGATGCACATCATATTAGAGCAGTAAGTGGGCAGGAAAACTCTTCTAGAAACAATAAAAATTATGGAACAGTTGCTTCTTCTACTGTTTACAATGGACCTTCAGGAACCCAAGGTTCATGGTGTGGAGATGTTGCAAGAGCTTTGTTTTACATGGCTGTTCGTTTTGATGGGTTAAATGTTGTAAATGGAGATCCAAGTGAGTATTTACCTAGTACAACAACTGCATCTGGGAATATTGGTGACTTAGCGACTTTATTAACATGGAATACTTCAGATCCGAAAGATGATTTTGAAATGAATCGTAACAATTATATTTATACGTGGCAAATGAACAGAAATCCATTTATAGATTATCCTAATTTGTCTGATTATATATTTGGAGCAAACTACGGACAACCTTGGTCTGTTACTTTGTCCACTCAAAGCCTAATTGAAAATAGAGTAGCGGTTTATCCAAATCCAGCTTCTGACTATTTGATAGTTTCTGGTTTAGAAGGAAGTTCGAAAATTGAAATTTACACCGTTACAGGTCAATTGTTACAACGCCTAGATTTTGAAGGTGAAATAAAAATTGATTTAGATTTAAATGTAGGAATGTATTTAGTTAAAGTAACTAATGGGACTGAGTCTACAACTAAAAAGATTATTGTTAAATAGAAAAAGGTCAGATTAAAATCTGACCTTTTTCTATTTTAAATACCTGCAATTTCTTTAAGTTCCTTAACAAATCTTTCGGCTAAAACATCTGCTTCTGATTGTGTTGGTGCTTCAGTATAAATTCTGATAATAGGTTCTGTATTTGATTTTCTCAAATGTACCCATTCTTTAGGAAAATCTATTTTTACTCCGTCAATAGTCGTAATGTTTTCCGATTTGTATTTTTCGGTTAACGTAGCTAAAACATTATCTACATCTATTTGAGGGGTTAACTCAATTTTATTTTTACTCATGTAATATTGTGGATATGAAGCTCTTATTTCGGCAACCGTTTTATCTTGATTAGCTAAATAAGTTAAAAATAAAGCAACTCCCACCATGCTATCTCTTCCATAATGCGATGATGGATAAATAATTCCGCCATTTCCTTCACCGCCAATTATAGCATTTGTTTTCTTCATTAATTCTACCACATTTACTTCTCCCACAGCACTTGCTTGGTAGGTTCCTCCATGTTTTTCGGTAATATCGCGCAATGCTCTAGAAGACGACATATTTGAAACTGTATTTCCAGGTGTTTTCGATAAAACGTAATCGGCAACAGCTACTAAAGTATATTCTTCTCCAAACATTTCACCATCGTTTGAAATAAAAGCTAATCTATCTACGTCAGGATCTACTACAATTCCAAAATCGGCTTTTTCTTCAATAACCAATTTACAAATATCTCCTAAATGCTCTTTTAACGGTTCTGGATTATGAGGAAAATGGCCATTTGGTTCACAGTACAATTTTACTACTTCAACTCCCATTTGTTCTAACAAATTAGGAATTATAATTCCTCCAGATGAATTTACTCCATCAACAACCACTTTAAATTTCTTAGTTTTAACCAAATCAGCATCAACCAAAGGTAATTCTAACACTTCATCAATATGAATATCCATGTAAGCGTTGTTTTCAATAACTTCTCCTAAATTATCAACATCAGAAAAATCAAATGCTTCATTTTCGGCAATTTCTAAAATTAATTCGCCTTCTTTTCCACTTAAAAATTCACCTTTTTCGTTTAATAATTTAAGCGCATTCCATTGTTTTGGATTGTGAGATGCAGTTAAAATGATTCCACCATCTGCTTGTTCTAAAGGAACAGCAATTTCTACTGTTGGTGTTGTAGATAGTCCTAAATCAATTACATCAATTCCTAATCCTACCAGTGTATTCATAACTAAATTATGAATCATTGGTCCAGAAATTCGCGCATCTCTGCCTATAACTACTTTTAAACGCTCGTTCGTTTTGGAAGCGTGTCTTATTTTTAAAAATGAACCATAAGCTGAGGCAAATTTTACGGCGTCAACGGGAGTTAAATTATCTCCAACTGCTCCACCAATGGTGCCTCGAATTCCTGATATAGATTTTATTAATGTCATTTAATTATTTTTAAAAGTTATGAGTTTAAAGTTTAGTATTAATATAATTTGTCCTACAAATATAAAAGTTAGCAATTGGATTTCGATAAAAATCGGAAAGATTTTTATATATTTACTATTGAATTTTTACCAAAAAAAAATTAAAACCATTTTTAAGCCATTAAACTCTAAATTTCAAATCTAATTTTAGTATGAATTATCTCGCTCATGTTTACTTGTCAGGAAATAACGATTTATTAAAAATTGGTAATTTCATGGCAGATAGTATAAAAGGTAATGACTATGAAAATTTTGCGCCAGAACTAAAAAAAGGTATTTTGTTACATCGACATATTGATAGTTTTACTGATTTCCATCCAATTTACAGAAAAAGTAAACATCGGTTACACGAAAAATACGGACATTATTCTGGGGTTATTATGGATATTTTGTACGATCATTTTTTGGCTAAAAACTGGAGTAATTATTCAGATGAGAAATTAGAAAAATATGCCGATGGTTTTTATAGATTATTAGAAACGAATAGAAACATTCTAACGGATAGAATAATTGCCATGATGCCTTATATGATTGCTAGAAATTGGTTTGTAAGTTATGCCACAATTGAAGGAATGAAAATGATATTATTTCAAATGGATTATAAAACTAAACATAGAGTAAATATGCAAGAAGCAATTGTAGAGTTACAAGAGTTTTATTTAGAATTTGAATCGGAGTTTTTTGTGTTTTTTGAGGAATTAATAATTTCTTGCCAATTAAGATTAAATGAATTAAATAGTTTGTAAACTTTTTTGTTCTAATTAGAAATGACTAAATTCGCATTTTAACTCATATTAAATGCCAAGAAATAAATCATTTTCTTTAAAAACGTTTTTATATAGATCTTTTAGACGTTTAGAGCGGTTTATTTTCCTTTTAAAATCGCTTTTAACGCCGCGACAATTTATATATGTATCTTGTGTTTTAGTCGGAATTTCTTCCGCATTAGCCGTTATTGTTTTAAAAACATTTGCACATTGGGTTTTTAAATCGTCTCAAAAATTAGATGATATTTTACATCTTCCATATAGTAATAGTACGCTTCCTATAATTGGAATTATTATTACGGTAATCATTGTAAAAAAAGTTTTAGATGATTCTATTGAAAAAGGAACTTCTCAAATTATGTATTCGGTGGCAAAAAAACGCGGAATTATGCCTCGTAAACAAATGTTTGCACAAATTATAACAAGTTCGTTTACTGTAGGAATGGGTGGAAGTGCCGGGTTAGAATCTCCAATTACCATTACAGGTGCTGCTTTTGGGAGTAACTATGCACAAAATTACAGATTAAGTTATAAAGATAGAACACTTTTATTAGCTTGTGGTGTTGCTGCCGGAATAGGTGCTGCTTTTAATGCTCCAATTGCTGGAGTTTTGTTTGCAGTAGAAGTTGTTTTAGCAGAAATTAGTATTACAGCTTTTATTCCAATTATGATTAGTGCTGCAACTGGAGCCTTAATTTCTACTGTTGTTTTGAATGAAAATATTTTATTTTCGTTTAAAAAAGTTCAATTTTTTGATTTTCATAATTTACCATATTATATTTTATTGGGTGTTTTAAGTGGATTTGTATCTATTAATTACGCAAGAACTTTTAGAAAGGTTGAACATTATTTCTCAAAATTAAAATTTAATTATATTAATAAAGCTTTATTTGGAGCTGGTATTTTAGGGGTTTTAATTTTCTTTTTTCCATCATTGTTTGGAGAAGGGTATGAAAGTATTAAGTTTTTGGCAGATAATCAATCCAGAGAATTAGTTCAAAATACTGTTTTTGAGCGCTTTCAAGATTCATCATGGATTTTGCTCATTTTTGTTAGTTTAACAATGCTAATTAAAGTTTATGCAACGAGTTTAACATTAGGAGCAGGAGGTAATGGAGGTAATTTTGCACCATCTCTTTTTGTAGGTTCTTACTTGGGATTTTCTATGGCTTCTTTTTTAAATTTAATTGGTGTTACAAAACTTCCAGTTGGGAATTTTACTTTAGTAGGAATGGCTGGTATTTTGAGCGGATTGTTTCATGCTCCTTTAACGGCTATTTTCTTAATTGCTGAAATTACTGGAGGCTATAATTTAATGATTCCTTTAATGATTGTTTCTTCTGTAAGTTTTGCAATATCTAAACGATTTGAACCTCATTCATTTGATATTAAAAATTTGGCAGATAAAGGCGAAGTTTTTACAGATAATAGAGATACAAATATTTTAAATTCTATAGATGTGTCAAAACTAATTCATATAGATTTTAAGGCGATAACTTTACAACCTGATTTGGAAGAATTAGTAGAAAAAATTCAACAATCTGATGCTGATATTTTTCCGGTTTTAGATGATAAAAATAGTTTGTTAGGACTTGTTTTATTAGATGAAATTCGTCCCATAGTGTTTTCTCAGTTCAAAGTAAAATATACTGCTGTAGAAGAAATAATGCAACAGCCAAAAGAAATAATTTTTTATGATGAAACTCTAGAAACCATAATGGATAAATTTGATTCGTCTGAATGTAAAGTGTTACCAGTTTTAAAAGATGGTTTTTTCTTAGGTTTTATCAATAAACAATTGGTACTAGAAAAATACAGACACCGATTGAAATCAATGATTATTGAGTAATTTCAATTGCAAAATCAATCTCAATAACAATTTCAAAATTAAAATCTCAAAACAATTTTTCTGAACACATATTAAAGAAATCAGATATTTATTAAAAATATAACATCTTATATCTAATTTCGAATGTAAAAAACCTTAATATCGGATAATATGTTTTTTTAATACAAACGATATTAATATCTTTGTGTCATAAAATAAATAAATATGTGGAATATCGATTTATCTTACCGAGAAGAATTTCAATCAACTTTCGATAGATTGTATGATAAACTAGCTGTGCTTAATCAAAATAGACCACTTCCATATTCCGCTATTTCAAAAATTAAAGAGTCACTTTCTATAGAATGGACCTATAATTCTAATAGTATTGAAGGTAATACACTTTCACTTCGAGAAACACAAATGGTACTTCAAGATGGCATTACTGTTAAAGGAAAATCGTTGCGAGAACACTTTGAAGCAAAAAATCACGAACATGCAATTAATTATTTATATCAAATTATTAATGATGATTATGTTTTAAGAAGTATTGATATTTTATCACTCCATGGTTTAGTATTGCGAACTATTGAAGATGATTTTGCAGGGAGAATTAGAAATGCTGGTGTAAGAATTACTGGATCTAATTTTATGCCGCCTAATGCAAATAAAGTTTCTGACTTGTTAGATGAATTAATTCTATTTGTAAATGAAAATCCTTTACAATTAAATGATATTGAGTTGGCAACTATTTTTCATCATAAATTAGTTTGGATTCATCCTTTTTTTGATGGAAATGGAAGAACGGTTCGTTTAGCTATGAATTTATTACTCATGCGAAAAGGTTTTCCGCCAGCCATCATCTTAAAAAACGATAGAAAAAAATATTATGATGCATTAAATCAGGCTAATAATGGTAATTATCAAAAATTAACGTTATTAATGTGTCAAGCTTTAGAAAGAACGGTTAATATTTATCTAACTTCTATTCCTAGCGAAAATGATGAAGATTATCAGTCGATAGCAAATATCGTTAGTGAACCTAATTCACCTTACAGTCAAGAATACGTTAGTCTATTAGCGCGTCAAGGAAAAATTGATGCCTATAAAGAAGGTAGAAATTGGGTTACCACAAAAAAAGCAATTAATGATTACATCAATAATAGACAGAGAAAGCGTTTGCTATAACACTTTCTTTTTTTATTTTCTTCACAGTTGTCTACTATAAAAATCAGTTTGAAATCAGTATCTTTGCGTTTTGCCAAAAATTATGCAACACACAACTGAAGAAACTATCGAAATTATTGGTGCCAGAGCCCATAATCTTAAAAATATTGATGTATCTATTCCGCGTGAGAAACTGGTGGTTATTACAGGTTTATCGGGTTCCGGAAAATCGTCTTTAGCATTTGATACAATCTATGCTGAAGGTCAGCGAAGATACATCGAAACGTTCTCTGCTTATGCACGTCAATTTCTTGGCGGTTTAGAGCGTCCTGATGTGGATAAAATCGACGGACTTTCACCTGTGATTGCTATTGAGCAAAAAACCACAAGTAAATCGCCTCGTTCTACTGTGGGAACAATCACAGAAATATACGACTTTTTAAGGTTATTGTATGCTAGAGGAGCAGATGCTTTTAGCTACAATTCGGGCGAAAAAATGGTTTCATATTCTGATGATCAAATAAAGCAGTTAATTGTTGAAGATTTTAATGGAAAACGCATTAACATTTTGGCGCCAGTTGTTCGTTCTCGTAAAGGACATTATCGCGAATTATTTGAGCAAATCGCTAAACAAGGTTTCTTAAAAGTTCGAGTAAATGGTCAAATTCGTGATTTAGAATTTGGCATGAAAGTCGATCGATATAAAACCCACGATATTGAAATTGTTATTGATAGAATGGCTATTGATACTGAAGAAGATACAAATAAACGTTTATCGGAAAGCATCAAAACAGCTATGTATCATGGTGATGATGTCATGATGGTAATTGAACAAGAAAGCCAGGAAGTACGCTTTTATAGTCGTAATTTAATGTGTCCTTCTTCCGGAATTTCATATCCAAATCCAGAACCTAATAATTTTTCATTCAATTCGCCAAAAGGAGCTTGTTCTAGTTGTAACGGATTAGGAACTGTGAATGAAATCAATCTTCAAAAAATCATCCCAAATCCGAAATCATCAATTAAAAATGGTGGTTTTGCACCTTTGGGCGAATATAAAAGTTCTTGGATTTTTAAGCAATTGGAAATTATTGCACAAAAATATGATTTCAAAATAACCGATGCTATTGCCGATATTCCGCAAGATGCAATGAATATGATTTTGTATGGCGGAAATGAAAAATTCTCAGTCGTATCAAAGGTTATGGGGATTACTAAAGATTATAAAATTGATTTTGAAGGAATTTCAAACTTCATTAAAAACCAATACGATAATTCTGATTCGGCAAGTATTAAACGTTGGGCAAAAGAATTTATGGACGAAAATGAATGTCCAGAATGTAAAGGAACACGTTTAAGAAAAGAATCATTGTATTTCAAATTAAACGGAAAAAATATTGGCGAATTAGTGCAAATGGATATTGCCGAATTATCGGAATGGTTTGCTGATTTAGATAATCATTTATCTGAAAAACAAAAAGTTATCGCAGTCGAGGTTGTTAAAGAAATTACAGCACGATTACAATTTTTGTTAGATGTTGGTTTGAATTATTTATCACTTAATCGTAGTTCAAAATCGCTTTCGGGTGGTGAAGCACAACGTATTCGATTGGCCACACAAATTGGTTCGCAATTAGTTGGTGTTTTGTATATTTTAGATGAACCAAGTATTGGTTTGCACCAAAGAGACAATGAAAGATTGATTAAATCTTTAGAAAGTTTACGCGATATCGGGAATTCCGTAATCGTGGTAGAACATGATAAAGATATGATTGAACGTGCTGATTATGTGATTGATATTGGTCCGAAAGCAGGCCGTTTTGGAGGTCAAATCATTAGTAAAGGAACACCAAAAGAATTATTGAAAGAAGATACGATTACCGCACAATATTTAAACGGTAAAATGAAGATTGAAGTGCCAAAAACGCGTAGAGAAGGCAACGGAAAGTCAATTAAATTATCAGGTGCTACAGGAAATAATTTAAAAAATGTTTCCATCGAAATTCCGTTAGGGAAATTAGTCTGTGTAACCGGTGTTTCGGGAAGTGGAAAATCAACATTGATTAACGAAACCTTGTATCCGATATTAAATACGCATTTTTTCAATGCGGTAAAGAAACCACAACCTTATAAAAAAATTGAAGGTTTAGAGCATATTGACAAAGTAATCGACATTGACCAAAGTCCGATTGGAAGAACACCGCGTTCAAATCCAGCGACTTATACGGATGTGTTTTCAGAAATTAGAAGTTTATACACACAAACACCAGAAGCGATGATTCGTGGTTATAAACCAGGAAGATTTAGTTTTAATGTAAAAGGAGGTCGTTGTGAAACCTGTGAAGGTTCAGGTGTGAGAACGATAGAAATGAGCTTTTTACCTGATGTTTATGTGGAATGCGAAACCTGCATGGGAAAACGTTTCAACAGAGAAACATTGGAAATTCGCTACAAAGGAAAGTCTATTTCTGATGTATTGAATATGACAGTAGATGAAGCGGTTGAATTCTTTGAAAATATTCCGAAAATCTATCGAAAAGTAAAAACGATTCAAGATGTTGGATTAGGTTATATTACATTAGGACAACAAAGTACAACGCTTTCTGGTGGAGAAGCCCAACGAATTAAATTGGCAACCGAATTATCTAAAAAGGATACAGGAAATACATTTTATATTTTAGATGAGCCTACAACTGGATTGCATTTTGAAGACATTCGAGTTTTAATGGATGTAATTAATGTATTGGTTGAAAAAGGAAACACGGTTTTAATTATAGAGCATAATTTAGATGTTGTTAAATTAGCAGACTATGTAATTGACATTGGGTATGAAGGTGGAAAAGGTGGGGGAGAAGTTGTTGCTAAAGGAACTCCAGAGGAAATTGTAAAAAATAAAAAGAGTTATACTGCACAGTTTTTGAAAAAAGAATTATCTTAGCAATCTAATTACTACACACAACAACACTGCTAAAAATGTAATTAAAATAACCTAATAGTTTGTTTATAAACAAATTAACTTAAATTATTATGGCAGCAGATCAATACGAAAACGAAGATCACAGAATTCAAGAGAAATTCAAACAAAAAACATGGAACGAAATACGTTCAAATGATTCTTGGGCAATTTTTAAAATTATGTCTGAGTTTGTAAATGGTTATGAATCAATGGGAAGAATAGGTCCTTGTGTCTCTATTTTTGGTTCGGCAAGAACAAAACCAGAAGATAAAAACTATTTATTAGCAGAAAAAATCGCTTTTAAAATCAGTAAAGCTGGTTATGGTGTAATTACGGGTGGTGGTCCTGGAATCATGGAAGCTGGTAACAAAGGAGCGCATTATGGAGGCGGAATTTCGGTAGGTTTAAATATCGAATTGCCTTTTGAGCAACACTTTAATCCGTATATCGATAAAGATAAAAACTTAAATTTCGATTACTTCTTCGTAAGAAAAGTAATGTTTGTAAAATATTCGCAAGGTTTCGTGGTTATGCCAGGAGGTTTTGGAACATTAGACGAGTTATTCGAAGCGGTAACATTGATTCAGACTAAGAAAATTGGAAAATTTCCTATTATTTTAGTAGGTTCAGAATTTTGGTCTGGATTATTAGATTGGATTAAAACCGTTATGATTGACAAAATGAAAAATGCCAATCCAGATGATTTAAATTTAATTCAAATTGTAGATACCGAAGATGAGGTGTTAGATGCTTTAGATAACTTCTACAAAAAATACAATTTATCACCTAACTTCTAAAAAGCTAAAAGTCCTTCATTTGAAGGACTTTTTTATTTTAAAATGAATTCTCTTATTTTTTGAATTACGGTTTCATCACCTAAAATCTTACGATGACCTAAACCTTCGGTTATCATGATTTCAGATTGTTTCAAATGCTTTTGAATATTGTAAGCTGCCTTTATCGATACATCATCGTCATTTTTATCATGAATAACTAATACAGGAATATTTGTTTTTTCAGCTGCTTTGTAAGCGGAATAATCGTCCATTTTTCCACCATATTTCGTTTCAAAATAATCTCTTAATTTAATTCCAAATTCAGGTTTTAATTTTAGTTTAAGTATAAAATCATCAATGATATCTTGAATAATATCGCCACTTCCTAATGTTACCGCTTTTTTAACTTGAAGATTTTGTTTAATTGCATTTAAAACCGACATACCGCCAAGAGAATGTCCTATTGCAAATTCAAATGGTCCAAATTGTTTGTCGATTTCTAAAATAGAAGCAATAAATTCAATCATAATAGACGAATTTCCTTTCGATTTTCCATGTGCTGGAGCATCAAAACTAATGGTCATATAACCCATTTTTAGCATTTCATCTGCTATTTTAACTAATTGTGTTCCTCTACCAGACCAACCATGAACTAGTAAGATTTTCTTTTCACTCTTTCCATATTCATAAACCACAATTTCTTTTTGAATTTCAGGAACTAAAATACTTTTTTGAACGCTTTCACGTTCCATATGTAGTTCTCGTTTGGGTAATTTGTGTTTTATTGGCGTTGTAAAAAGTTTGGCTGCAAACTTTGTGGTAAGAGAAGGTGAAACAGCTTGCAAAAATTTTGCTGTAAACAAAATAGCTTTTGGAATTTCAATTACTTGAGCTTGTTTTTGTTTGTTTTTTGGCATTGTATTAATTTTTCCGCAAGTTACAACTTATATAAAATCTGACTTAAAAATAGAATATAAATTATAGTTAAAAATCAAACTAAAAGGAATAGGATTTTAGTAAGTTCAGAATAAAAAAATGTAAATTTGTCAAAATAAATTATTTGGTTATGAATATAAAATTTAAAATCGTTACTCTTTTTGTTTTAGCTTTAGTTGTTTCTTGTGCTAAGAACCCTTTTACGGGAAAAAGTACCTTGGCTTTAGTTCCAAATAGCGAAATTTTGCCTTCAGCTTTTCAGCAATACAATCAGTTTCTGTCTGAAAATAAAGTAATCAATGGCACTTCAGATGCTAAGAGAGTAGAAACTGTTGGTACTAAAATTAAAGTAGCAGCCGAAAGATGGTTAAATGCTAATGGAAATACAGGGTATTTAGATGGTTATGCTTGGGAATATAAATTAGTTGACAGTAAAGAGGTGAATGCTTGGTGCATGCCAGGTGGAAAAATTGTGTTTTATACAGGTATTATGCCAATTTGTAAAGACGATTCAGGAATGGCTACTGTAATGGGACATGAAGTGGCGCATGCATTAGCAAATCATGGACAACAAAGAATGAGTGCAGGTGTATTACAACAAGCAGGAGCTGCTGGTTTGGCTGTTGCTACGGGTAATAAATCTCAAGAAACGCAACAATTGGCTATGACTGCGTATGGAGCAACTACTCAATTTGGAGGGATGTTACCTTTCAGTAGATCGCACGAAAGCGAAGCCGACATGATTGGTTTAACTTTAATGGCAATTGCAGGATACAATCCGGATACTGCTGTAGCATTTTGGGAAAGAATGGCGGCACAATCAGGAGGTCAATCTCCACCAGAATTTATGAGTACTCACCCAAGTAATGCTACTCGTATAGCAAAAATTAAAGAATTAATTCCTCAGGCTAAAGCAGAAGCAGCCAAGTTTGGCGTTACGTTTAAATAATTAAAAAAAACTATTATATTTGAATCCCAACATTGTTGGGATTTTTTATTTTAAAACAAATGCTATGCAAAAACTTCAAAAAGGCGATTCAAAACTGCTAAACGCTTGGGCTTTTTATGATTGGGCAAATTCGGTCTATGCTTTGGTTATTTCTTCTACAATTTTCCCATTGTATTATGGTGCTTTGTTTCGTCAAAAAAACATTGAAGAAATTGTATTGTTTGGTTTTTCAGTTCGAAGCGAAGCTTTAATAAGTTATGTAACCGCATTAGGTTTTTTAATTATTGCTTTTATATCGCCATTATTATCTGGAATTGCTGATTATATGGGAAATAAGAAGTTTTTCTTGAAACTTTTCTGTTACATTGGAGCTATCTCTTGTATGTCATTGTACTTCTTTTCTTTAGATACAGTGGTTTTAAGTTTGGTTTCTTATTTATTAGCATTAATAGGATTTTGGGGAAGTTTGGTGTTTTATAATTCGTATTTACCCGATATCGCTCATAAAGAACAACAAGATGCAATTAGTGCAAAAGGATTTAGTTTAGGGTATGCCGGCAGTGTTGTTTTATTACTTGTTTGTTTAGGAATGGTAATGTTAGTTGATGATTCTCATAAACTTCAAATGATGCGTAATTCCTTTATTTTAGTTGGAATTTGGTGGATTGGTTTTAGTCAGTATACCTATTATTACTTACCTAACAACAAAAATGAAAACAAACTTCATAAAAATATAATTTTTAATGGCTTTAAAGAGTTATTAAAAGTTTGGAAACAAATAAAGGAATTAAAAGCCTTGCGACGTTATTTAGGTGCTTTCTTCGTTTACAGTATGGCTGTACAAACTATTATGATTATTGCTGCTTATTTTGGGGAAAAAGAAGTGAAGTGGGGAAGTGATACTAATAGATTTATTGGATTGATTATAAGTATATTAGTAATTCAAATTGTGGCAATTAGTGGTGCGTTGATTACTTCAAGATTAGTTCTAAAATATGGAAATATTAAAGTATTAATACTTTTAAATTTCTCTTGGATTTTAATTTGTACGTATGCTTATTTTGTAATCACACCAATTGATTTTTACATAGCTGCATTTTTCGTAGGATTAGTTATGGGAGGAATTCAATCTTTGTCGCGTTCCACATATTCTAAATTTATACCTGATGGAACAAACGATACAACTTCTTTTTTCAGTTTTTATGATGTAGCAGAAAAAATAGGAATTGTAATCGGCATGTTTACTTACGGATTTATTGCAGATGTAACAGGTAAAATTCAAAATGCCATTTTATTTTTAATTTTATTTTTTGTTGTTGGGCTACTTTTATTACTCAGAGTACCCAATAAATAAAATATCTTTTTATATTTGAGGACTTTTAAAATTTAATTATGAAATCTATAAAATCAATTTTATCACTTTTAGTTTTATCAATAGCATTTGTAACTATTTCATGTGATAATGAACCTATTGATCCAGCAATTGATATTTCATCAAGTTCATCGATTACCGGAACTTATTACATGACTGCTTTTAATTCTTCAATTCCTACCGATTTGAATGGAGATGGTTCTGCTTCAACTAATCAAATGAATGAAACTAATTGTTTTAATGGTAGTTTCATTACGCTGAACAGTAATAATACTTTTGTTGCGGATAGTAAAGGAATTGATATTAATACAAATGGAACAACTTCAACAATTGAATGTTTTGATGAAGGAAATTTCACTGGAACTTGGGCTTTATCTGGTAATCAATTATCAATAACTTATATAGACGGAGGCGTTGAATATACAGATTTTGCAACTTTAGCTGGAAACACGATAGTTTCAACAGTTCAAAATGGAGAAGTTGTAGGAACTACTTCGGGTGGAGAACCAATTTATTTGACATCAAATCTTCAAATAGTTTTTACCAAATAAACAATTGATGTAATATAATTTAAATCCCGATTGTTTCGGGATTTTTTTATGGCATGCATCTTGAACTATTACTTTTGAAATTACTATTTAAAATCATTTTATAAATTGATTATCAGTTTGATAACGATTTTCTATGTAAATTTGAAAAGTAGTTGTTTTTATTTAACACTGACAAAAAGACCATAAATATTATTATGCCAAATCAAAAAATACTAGCGCTTGACAATTTGTCACTTCAAGAAATGGATCCAGACGCAGAATTAATTCCATTAATGACGCCAGAGGACGAAGAAGAAATGAATAATGAGGCTTTGCCTAAAGATATTGCTATTTTACCTTTACGAAACACTGTTTTATTTCCTGGTGTTGTAATTCCTATTACAGCCGGAAGAGATAAATCGATTAAATTAATTAATGATGCCAATGCCAAAGGAAAAATTATTGGTGTTGTAGCACAAATTGATGAAAATGAAGAAGATCCAACACCAAATGATGTACATCATATTGGTACGGTAGCGCGAATTATGCGTGTTCTTAAAATGCCTGATGGAAATACAACCGTAATTCTTCAAGGGAAAAAACGTTTTGAAGTAGAAGCTTTTACACAGGAAGAACCTTATTTAAAAGCTACAATTAAAGAAGTTTCAGAGGAACGCCCAGACGATAAAAATGTAGAATTCAAAACGATTGTTGATGCAATAAAAGAATTAGCAATTCAAATCATAAAGGAAAGTCCAAATATTCCTACAGAGGCTACTTTCGCTATTAAAAACATCGAAAGTAATCCGTTTTTAATCAATTTTGTTTCATCTAACATGAATCTTTCAGTTGATGAAAAACAAAAGTTATTATCGATTCCTAATTTAAAAGATCGAGCGCTTGAAACTTTACGTTTTATGAATTTGGAGCTTCAAAAATTAGAAGTTCGAAACGATATTCAGTCTAAAGTTCGTTTTGATTTAGATCAACAACAACGCGAATATTTCTTACAGCAACAAATGAAAACCATCCAAGAGGAATTGGGCGGTGTTTCGTATGAAGCTGAAATTGAGGAAATGCGCGCTAAAGGTTTAAAGAAAAAATGGGACGATAATACGGCAAAACATTTTGAAAAAGAATTGTCTAAATTGCAACGTACCAATCCAAACTCTCCTGATTTTGGAATTCAACGCAATTATATTGAGTTGTTTTTAGAATTACCTTGGAACGAATTTACCAAAGATAATTTCGATTTAAAACGCGCGCAAAAAATCTTAGATAGAGATCATTACGGATTAGAAGAAGTAAAAAAACGTATTATCGAACATTTAGCAGTTTTGAAACTGAGAAATGATATGAAATCGCCAATTCTTTGTTTATACGGACCTCCAGGTGTGGGAAAAACTTCTATTGGAAAGTCGGTTGCAGAAGCATTAGGTAGAGAATATATCCGAATGTCTCTTGGTGGTTTACGTGACGAAGCAGAAATTCGTGGTCACCGTAAAACTTATATTGGTGCAATGCCAGGACGAATTCTTCAAAATATTAAAAAAGCAAAAACATCAAATCCAGTATTTGTTTTAGATGAAATAGATAAATTATCTTCTAGTCATAATGGCGATCCTTCTTCTGCCTTATTAGAAGTTTTAGATCCAGAGCAAAACAAAGAATTCCATGATAATTTCTTGGAATTAGGGTACGATTTGTCTAAAGTAATGTTTATTGCTACTTCAAATAGTTTATCTCCAATTCAACCAGCGCTCCGTGATCGTATGGAAATCATCGAAATGACGGGATATACCATTGAAGAGAAAATCGAAATCGCAAAAACACACTTATTGCCAAAACAATTAAAAGAACACGGATTAACGGCTAAAGATTTACAAATTGGTAAAAAACAATTAGAAAAAATCGTAGTAGGTTATACGCGTGAATCGGGAGTGCGTGGTTTAGAGAAGAAAATTGCTCAAGTGGTGCGTCATGCAGCAAAATCAATTGCAATGGACGAAACCTATAATGTTAAAGTTTCAGATGCCGATATTTTAGAAGTATTAAAATCGCCTCGAATGGAACGCGATAAATACGAAAATAATGATGTGGCTGGAGTTGTTACAGGTTTAGCATGGACATCTGTAGGAGGTGATATTTTATTTATCGAATCTTTAATTTCAAAAGGAAAAGGAGCGATGACGATGACCGGAAATTTAGGAATTGTCATGAAAGAATCGGTTACCATTGCTTTAGAGTACATTCGCGCGAATGCTGAATCTTTAGGCATCAATCCTGAAGTTTTAAATAATTACAATATTCACATTCACGTGCCAGAAGGAGCCACTCCAAAAGATGGTCCTAGTGCCGGAATTGCTATGTTAACTTCAATGGTATCTTCATTTACTCAAAAAAGAATTAAGAAAAATATTGCCATGACAGGAGAAATAACGCTTCGTGGAAAAGTGTTGCCTGTTGGCGGAATTAAAGAAAAAATCTTAGCAGCTAAAAGAGCTAACATTAAAGAAATTATTTTGTGTAAAGAAAACAAACGTGATATTGAAGAAATTAAACCCGATTACATTGAAGGTTTAACATTTCATTACGTGGATAAAATGTGTGAAGTTTTAGCTATTGCAATCACTGATCAGAAGGTTAAAAATGCTAAAGTTTTAGAAACTAAAAAGTAATTTTAAAAACAATATTTTAAGAAGAGGTTGTTTAGAAAGTTGTGATTATGTCATTCTGAATTTATTTCAGAATCTAAATTTTTGATATTCAATTATTTATAGAAGCTGAAACGAGTTCAGCTTGACAACAATAGACTTTTAGAACACCCTCTTCTTTTTTTGTTTACTAACCGATATAATTTTATCTTCGCAGTTGCGTTATAAGTAAGATTAACAACATAAAATGCTAAGAAAAACTCTATTCCTTTTATTATTTCTGCTATCGGCTACTGGTTTTAGTCAAATAGGAGGTAAAAGTGTATATCAGTTTTTAAATTTAGCACAATCTCCCAGACAAGCTGCTTTAGGTGGAAAAACGGTTACAGTAGTTGATTACGATGTTAATCAGGCATTTTATAATCCGGCTACAATTAATATTAAAATGCACAATCGTTTATCTGCAAATTACGGAAGTTATTATGGCGAAGTGTCCTACGGAACGGCTGCTTACGCGTACACTTATGACCGACATTTACAAACCTTTCACGCAGGAATTAGTTATGTTAATTACGGAACTTTTGAAGGTAGAGACGAATTTGGTAATTTAACATCCGATTTTACAGGGAGTGAAGCTGCATTATCGCTTGGTTATGCTTATAATTTGCCATGGACAGATATGTATGTGGGTGCCAACGCAAAATTAATTTCATCTACATTAGAAAGTTATAATTCATGGGGAGCTGCAGTAGATTTAGGATTTTTATATGTTGATTATGATAACGACATTAATTATGGGTTAACGGTTAGAAATTTAGGATTTCAAATTAAACCTTATGAAGATACCAATGAAAAACTTCCTTTAGCTATAGATGCTGGAATTTCACAATTAATGGAAAACGTTCCTATTCGTTGGCACATGACTTTTGAAAATTTGCAACAATGGAATATTGCTTTTTCAAACCCAAATAGAGCAGAAGGTAGTTTGGATGGAGGTTCTGAAGAAGAAAAAGTGTCTTTTTTTAACAATGCTTTACGCCATTTAATTTTAGGAGCTGAATTGTTTCCAGAAAAAGGATTTAATATTAGATTAGGGTATAATTTTAGAAGAAGCGAAGAGTTACGAATTTTAGAACAACGTAATTTTTCAGGAATTTCTGTTGGTTTTGGAATTCGATTTGGAAAGGTGAAATTTGATTATTCGTATTCAAGATATACCGTAGCAGCCAATACCAGTTTGTTTGGTTTGATGATTGATTTGGAGTAGAGATGAGTGATTAGTGAAAAGTAATTAGTGATTAGCTTAAATATGTTTTAATCATTTGCTTATTGTTATTTAGTTAAATTTAAAAAATATTTTAATGAAAAAAAATATATTACTAATCTTATCATTTTTAATTTTTTCATGTGATGAAATGAACAAAGAATATTCATTTAAAGGAAAAGATATTAACATGGCAGAAGATGGTTCTCCTTTGCATCATCCAAATTATGATTCTGTTGAGAAGTATCGATCATCCATCAGGAATTTTGAAAAAGAGGTTTTGAATGATTCAACTGTAATTAAGTTTAATATCTATTCAGATTGTTGTCGAAATCCAAAGGATAATGTAAAATATTCTAATGATACGATTTTCATTTTTTCAGGATTTGAAAAAGGCTATTTGTGTGATTCTTACTGTCAATATTTGTTTGAATATCATTTCCCAAATGAAGTAATCAAGAATAAAAAAATTATTGTAAGATAAAATTTTGAATAGTATCAACTATTAACTAACATGAAAAAAATTACCATAGCAATAGACGGTTTTTCGTCGACAGGAAAAAGTACATTAGCAAAGCAATTGGCTGCAGCATTAGGTTACGTTTATGTAGATACCGGAGCAATGTATAGAGCTGTAGCGTATTTTGCCATGCAACACAACTTGGTTTCTGAAACACATTTAGATAAAGCCAGTTTGATTGCTCAATTGCCAACGATTAATTTACGTTTTCAATTCAATCCTACTTTAGGATTTGCTGAAATGTATTTGAATAATGAAAATATCGAGATGCAAATCAGAACTATCGAAGTATCTCGTATGGTGAGTAAAGTGGCTGAAATTTCTGAAGTTCGTGCTAAATTAGTAGAACAACAACAAGAAATGGGTAAAGACAAAGGTATTGTGATGGATGGTAGAGATATTTGTACCGTTGTTTTTCCAGACGCCGAATTAAAGTTATTCATGACAGCGAGTTCTAAAACGAGAGCGCAACGAAGATTTGACGAATTGGTAGAAAAGGGACAACACGTTACCTTTGAAGAAGTACTGCAAAACGTGGAAGAACGCGATTATATTGATACCCACAGAGACGATTCGCCACTTGTAAAAGCGGATGATGCTATTGAAATTGATAATTCATCACTCAGTAAAAAAGAGCAATTTGAATTGGTTTTGAATTTGGTTAAGGAGAAGTTGTAGGCTTAATTTTTTCCTTTCTACTTAGGAGAAATCACATAAAGTAACTTAGTTTAATAAAATGACTAAATCAGATTTCCAAAAATATCTAGTTAAATCAAGTATGTATGCTTTTGAATTCGCAAAGAAATTTGTAAATGATGAGCTATTTACCAATTTTAAATATGATTTAATTTTAAATGCTTCCATGGATGATAATTGCGATGCTAAATTCGATCTTTATCCTGAAGATAATGGTGTGGTAAAATTAAATTTAACTGAAAATGAGGTTGTTGATTTTTTGTTTAGAAAAGATAAAGTTCCAGTTTGGATTGATATTAATGTTTTAAAATCTAACGGAAAAACTACAATTTTTAGTCTTTTATGCTCAGGAAGATATACTGATATTGAAGAAGAATTGTATTATTATAAAAGAGGAACTGGTCCATTTGGAATAAAAAGTCCACTTTTACCAAATAATTATATTGAGGGAGAAAAGTTTTATTTATAATCTTAACTATTTTCCTGTTACTCCTTCACTTGTTATATAAATTACTTTATAAATAAACTCATTATGAAAAAACAACTATTATATTTTTTAATATTTATTTTAATAGTTTCATGTAAACTAGAAAAAAATAGTGAAGATTCTTCTGAAAATGATGTAAAGAAGCAAATTGAAACTATTGTTGTTCAAGAGCAAGAACAATACATTGAAAATGAACCTATATTAGCCAAAATGGAATCTGATTTATTTGAACTGACAAAAAATCCAAAATTTGCTTTAGAAAAAGAGTTGGTAAATAATAGACATGTAGACGATTTAATAGACACTTTAAAAACTTATAAGTTTGATAAAGTTAGTATTCAATCTTATAAAACTTCAAATGAAGAATGGATATGTGGAGCTAAGATTCTTAATTCAGAATTTAAATTATTGAAGTCTATAAAAATTGGAATCAACAAAAGTACTTTTGAAAAAGCAGTAAAAACAAAAGTGAATTCTAATATAGTTAAAATAGGAAATTTAGAGCAAACGTCTGTCTTTGTATTTAAATTTAAAAATAATTTTCTTGCAGAAATCGTTTATGAAGGATATGTTGATTAGAAAGTAATTTTAATAACTATTTCTCTTGCTTCGCTTTCTCCTTCGCTTGTTTTTTAAAATAGCCTCTAAACAAAAAATTGTGTTTTAATGCTTCTAAATTTTCATTTAGCTTGTAACTTGCTTCGTTTAAATTTATCATCGTAGAATCTATTTTTTTAACCAAATTAGGATCATTAGATAAATAATTCAGCGCCCCTTTTCCTTCTTTTATATTGGTAATAGTGGCATTCAAATTGGTCACCACTTTGTCAATTTCGCCACTCGATTTTTCTAAATTATCAATAATTGTTTTTACTTTAATGGCCACTTCTTTATCCTTTAAAACACCAATTACATTATCTTTCTGATTTAAAGAAAGTATCATTTTGTTTAAATTATTTACAGATGCTGTAGTGCCTTGCGTGGTTTCTTTTAAATTTTTAATAGTTTCTTTTAGGTCTTTAGACATCATACTGTCTTTAAGTAAAGTTCCAATAGTTCCGTTACCATTATTAATTTCATGAGTAATTTTTAATAAATCGGCTGTTAAAAGTGCTGCGTTTTTGTTGGTTACATCTAATGTTTTTAGCATTTCATCTGTGCTAGATTTACTATAAGATTGAATAATATCGCCAGGAATAACAGCATTTGCATTTCCTTTTCCAGGTATAATATTTATAATCATATTACCCACTAATCCGTCAGAACCTATAGTGGCTATAGCATCTTTTTTTATATGAACTAGCATTTTATCTTCAATTGCCATCGATACATTTATAGTTGTATCATTCACCATTTCAATGCTCTTAACGGTTCCAATATCCATTCCGGCATATCTAACGTTATTTCCTACTTGTAAGCCGCTTACATTGCCAAAAACAGCTTTTAGGTTACTTGTATTGCCAAATAAATTTTGCTTATTTCCCACAAAATAGATTGCTGCTAAAAAAAATAGCGAACCTATAATGATAAATAAACCCAATCGTATTTTTTGTTGATCTGTTTTTTCCATACTATTTTATTTAAAAAAGGCTTGCACTTTCGGATCGTTTGAAGCGTTTAACTCATCAAATGTTCCTTCAATATAGTTAATTCCATCAATCAACAAAACCATTCTATTTGCAATTGCTTTAGCACAATCTACATCGTGGGTTATAATGATTGATGAGGTGTTGTATTTTTCTTGAATGGATTGCATCAAAAGTATAATTTCTTTTGAAGTTATAGGATCTAAACCTGTTGTAGGTTCATCGTATAAAATTATTTTTGGTTTTAGTATTAAGGTTCTAGCTAAGGCAATTCTACGTTTCATACCGCCCGAAAGTTCATTTGGCATTAAGTCAATTGCGCTTGCTAAACCTACACTTTCTAATGCTTCCATAACTAACGGAGTAGTGTCTTCAATTTTGCCAAATTTTTTTGTGTGTCTTCGTAATGGGAATTCTAAATTTTCTCGCACCGACATTGAATCATATAAGGCACTTCCTTGAAAAAGAAAGCCAATTTCGGTGCGAAGTTCGTCAATTTCCTCGCGTTCAAGCGTATTAATTTCTTTGTTCATTACAAAAATAGAGCCACTATCGGGTGTTTCTAATCCAATAACACATTTAATCATCACCGATTTTCCAGAACCTGATTTTCCCATTACTACCAAGTTTTCTCCTTCGTTTAAAACCATATGAAAGCCATTTAAAACGGTGTTGGTTCCAAAAGTTTTATGCAAATCTTTTATTACTATTATGGGCTCTTTTTTTGTTTCCATATTACATGTCATAAAAAATGTTGGTTACAAAAACGGCAATAAAATCAATTACAAATAGTAGCATAGAGGTATAAACAACTGCTTCATTGGCTGCTTTTCCAACGCCAGCCGTACCTTTTTTACAATAATACCCTTTGTAGCAACCTATTAATCCAATGGCAAAACCAAAGAAAAATGTTTTTAAAGTTGCCGGAATAAGATCGCTAAATTCTAATATATTAAAAACCTGATTAAAGTAAAGTTGAAACGATACATTGTCTTTTACATTTTCCACTAAATAGGATCCATAAATGGCCAACACGTCGCCAAAAATAACTAACAGCGGCAACATTAGACTAGTAGCTAGAATTCGGGTTATGACTAAATATTTAAACGGATTGGTGCCCGAAACTTCCATTGCGTCTATTTGTTCGGTAACTTTCATAGAACCTAATTCGGCTCCAATTCCCGACCCAATTCTTCCCGCACAAATTAAAGCGGTGATGATAGGACCAATTTCTCTAATTATAGAAACACTCACCATGGAAGCCATCCACGAAACCGCACCAAACTCTTGCAAGGTAGGTCGCGACTGTAACGTGAAAACCAATCCAATAATAAATCCCGTTACCCCAACTAAAAATAGCGAACGGTTACCAATATAATAGCATTGGCGTAAGAACTCTTTAAATTCGTAAGGGGGTTTCCAAAATTCTTTAAAAAACCGACCTGCAAAATAGGAGATTTCTCCAATCTCAATTAAGAAAGCTTTTATCACTTTAATTATGTTGTCGAAATATTTTTTCATAATTTTAGATGATAACTTAGTTTTAAGTCTTTCAAATTTAATCAATTTAGATTGTAATTGTTGTTTTTTAATAGATTACTTATTTAAAAAAAATCCGATTTGAATACAAATCGGATTTTAGTTTCATTTTAAAAACTCCTATAGTTAGGGTTAGTCACATTTAAATATTTTTATTTTACTTCGTTTAAAAGGCAGTTTTTTTATTAGTTCTTGAATTATTTTTTACCGCTGGTCTAGTCGCTGGTTTTGTAGTCGGTCTAGTTGCAGGTCTAGTCGCCGGTTTCGTTGCCGGTTTCGTTGCCGGTCTAGTCGCTGGTTTTGTAGTCGGTCTAGTTGAAGGTCTAGTCGCCGGTTTCGTTGCCGGTTTCGCTGACGGTCTAGTTGATGGTTTTGTAGTCGGTCTTGTTGCAGGTCTTGTCGCCGGTTTTGTTGTTGGTCTAGTTGTTGGTCTAGTTGTTGGTCTAGTTGAGTTGTTATTTGTTCGGTTTGGGGTATTAATATTACCTGAATTTCTTGTAGAAGGATAAGTTGGACGCGTGCTGTTTTTGTTTGTACGAGTAAACTCGTCAGACCCGTCTTTTCTTGTATCTGGTCTTGAGTAGGTTTTATTATATCTACCAATGTCTCTATTGCTTCTAACTGTAGATGAGTATATTCTATTTCTGCTGTAATAATTATTTCGATACAATGGAGTACGATAATAACGCCCACTGTGATAGCGTCCGTGATAATGTGAATGCCAATGCGAGTGATATCCATAATAGTGGTGCCAATAATACGGTCTCCATGGATTCCAATACGAAGGATAATAACCCCAATACCAAGGAGAATTCCAACGAACATAAGCTGGAGCATATATATAGTTTACTACTGGCCAAGCGGAAACCTGAACAATTACTGTTTTTTCAACCACCACGGTTTTACCTTCTGAATTTGTGGTATTTGTAGAATAACCAGGATTAGGTGTGCTACCTTGTGCTGTTGCGTCTTCAGATTTTGGTTCAATAATATAATCTTTTCCGTATAGTTCTTCGTCACCAATCAACTGAATTTGAATTTGCTTGTTTTCGTCTTTACTGACACTAAATACAGCAACATCCTGATTTTCTTTATCGTTTATGGCTACTTGTAATATAATGAAGTGCGTATCTCCCTCTACATTGTCAATGACTTTTATATAGTCTATTTTTTCATCATTATTTAAATCAAGATTGTTGATTTTTGAATCTTCTGCATTTAAATTTTTTTCAAAAAGTTCTAAGGTTTCCGATTCTTGAAATAAATTTAAAACTGCATATAAGTTTAAATTATCGCCAGGAAGATTTAGTTTTTCTTCCTCATTGTTTTGTGCCTGAATGGAAAATGAATTCATAATTAGCAGCACCAACATTAAAAAGAGCTTATTGATTTTCATGTTTTATAGTTTTATAAGTTTCTTTAAATTTTTATTAAAAATATTTATAATTAAGCTTATACCTAATTATTTATTAAATATAAGATAATTTTATCAAGTAAATAGTACTTCGGTAATAATTTCTTAATTGACACTAATATACTTATATAAACTCACTAATGTGATAAATAGAATAATATTAAAGAACATAAATGAGCTGAATTAACAATCAGTCTTATTAATTAATACAAAATAACAAGACCAAATTCTAAACCATGGTTATATTGTCGTTCTGAGCCAATTCCAAAACTTGGATGAAAATATAGCATTGTGTCTGGTGTAAACTTAGTTCCATATTCAAACGCAATTGCTATTGGTTTTTTTTCTGATATTTGATTGTATCCGATAGTAATATCTGAAGAAATCCAACTTTTTGAAAATGAATAATTTATTGAATTATTTAAAGCAAAGGCATTTATATTTGCTCTATTACTACTTCCTGCAAAACTGAATTTGTTTTCTAAATATGTTGTCCAAAGTACAGATCCTTTTTTGTTTAAATATTGACCATAAAAAACCGTTGGAGTAAAAACCCATTTCCCGCTGCCAAAATCTTTATTATTACTTGAATTTGTAGTAATTCTAGCCCTAAAAGAAACGCCTCTTTTATTTGTTAAATAAGGAATATGAGCTATACTAAAAGAAATATCACCAATTGCAGTTTTATTTTCAGAAGATGTATTTCCTGATATTAACGGAATGTCAGTTCTGAAATTCCATGAACGATTTTTGAATGGATGTGTATACCTAAAATCGGTGGTATTAATAGAACCACTGTCGGTATCTAAATATTCATTATAAAAAACTAGCGTGTTTTTATAAAAATTTACTCTAGCAAAATTAAGAGGATTTATTTCGTCTTTTAATTCATGTAAAGATTTTTTTTTACCAATTTCTTGAGCATAAGTACTGATGCTTAATGATAACATTAAAACTACGAAAAAATAAAGTGTATTTTTTACCATAAATAAAAATTATTGAGTTGCTATTCAATTGCTTATAGTTAAAGGTAAAAAATATTTATTATAAATAAAAATATATATAATTATTTATACTAAGCATTTTGAGTAAAATTTAGGGTTTGAATTTTAAGGAATAAATATCAATTTATATAAAAAAATCCGACTTGTGATTGAGTCGGATTTAGTTTTTATGATTTTATGTTGGTTTCTTTAAAGGCAATTAAGATTTCTTCATCGTTAGAATAGATATAGTTTTTTGGTTCAGAATTTTTACCTAAATCGAAGTTTATACTTGATAATTGTAAAATTTCATCATTTTCAAATTTTAAAACTATTTCAATAGGTTTCTTTATCTTTTGAGTTTTCATGGTGTAATCAATTATCTCATTAAACTCCTTTATTTTAAAATTTACATCTATGATATGTTTGTTTATGAAATTATAAATCTCAGGGATATCATTTTGAGTCAGCTCATATTCATTTTCATGAGTATAATTTTTCCTAAATGGTTCTGAATTTAATATGTACTGGTCAAAATAAGATGAAAATCCAAAAGATAAATATCCTTTGGGTAAATTAAACTCCACACCACCATCAATGATATATTGATTTTTATTTTTCAAATCATAAAACGTATCATTAATCTGAAACACTTTAATTGAAAGAATTTTTTCGGAAAGTAACATCGCTTTGTAACTTTCTATTTCTTCATTAGACATAGAATAACAGGGAGTTTCCTCTACTTCTTCCATAAGTCTTTTTCTCATTTCAAGTCTATCAATTTTATCTTCTTTGTATGATTTTATGAGAAATAAAAATAAAACAGCGAATAAGATAATGAAGAAAAGTTCAAACATGTTTTTTGGATTTAATAAGTATTATTTTTTGTTTTTTTTGATGCTTCTCATGAGTTTTTCCATTTCTCGAGCTTTTTTAAAATTGCCGTTTGAATTGGTAGTATTCTTTTTAGGATTATCATAATAGGCAACAGCTCCCATAATAAAAACCAATAAGCCTATTAATTTTAGACTAAATCCGTCAATTTGTTTTTCAGTTACAGAATGAATTCTATGACTAAATTTGTAGCTTGTGGATGAAAAACTATAGTAATTCATGACAAATCCCAAAAGAAATAGGAGTATGCCACTAGCAAATAATAATTTAGCGATATTGTTTTTCATTTTTTAAAAATAATAAATCCGACTTGCTTTCACAAATCGGATTTCTCTATATACTTTGTACTTTAATCTTTGTACTTTTTACTTATAAGTGAATTACTTCACCGTAAGCCTCAGCCACAGCTTCCATAACCGCTTCACTCATGGTAGGGTGTGGGTGAACTGCTTTTAAGATTTCGTGTCCTGTAGTTTCTAATTTACGCGCAACAACGGCTTCTGCAATCATATCGGTAACGCCAGCACCAATCATGTGGCAACCTAACCATTCACCATATTTCGCATCAAAAATTACTTTTACAAATCCGTCAGGTGTTCCTGCTGCTTTTGCTTTTCCTGAAGCTGAGAATGGGAATTTACCAACTTTAATTTCGTATCCTTTTTCTTTCGCTTGTTTTTCAGTCATACCCACAGAAGCAATTTCTGGAGTCGCATACGTACAACCTGGAATGTTTCCGTAATCTAATGCTTCTACGTGTAAACCTGCAATTTTTTCCACACATAAAATACCTTCTGCAGAAGCAACGTGTGCTAAAGCTTGTCCTGGCGTTACATCACCAATAGCGTAGTAACCTGGAACGTTAGTTTGGTAATATGCGTTTACTAAGATTTTATCTCTATCGGTAGCAATACCTGTTTCTTCTAATCCAATGTTTTCGATGTTGGTTTTAATTCCAACTGCTGATAATAAGATATCCGCTTCTAAAACTTCTTCTCCTTTAGCGGTTTTAACGAATGCTTTCACTCCGTTTCCAGAAGTATCAATTCGTTCCACAGAAGCGTTGGTCATGATAGAAACGCCTGCTTTTTTCATAGAGCGTTCCATTTGTTTTGAAATATCTTCGTCTTCTACAGGAACAATGTTTGGCATAAATTCTACAATCGTCACTTCTGTTCCCATTGCGTTATAAAAATGTGCAAACTCAACTCCAATAGCTCCAGAACCTACAACAATCATTTTCTTTGGTTGCTCAGGTAATGTCATTGCTTGGCGGTATCCAATTACTTTTTTACCATCTTGTGGTAAGTTTGGCAATTCGCGAGAACGCGCTCCTGTTGCAATAATGATATGATCTGCAGTATATTCAGTTACTTTTCCGTCAGCAGCTGTTACATCTACTTTTTTTCCTGGTTTTACTTTTCCAAAACCATCAATCACATCAATTTTATTTTTCTTCATTAAGAATTGAACACCTTTGCTCATTCCTTCTGCAACGTCTCTAGAACGTTTTACAACAGCGTTGAAGTCTTTATCAAATGCGGTAACAGTTAATCCATAATCGGAAGCATGTTTTAGGTAATCAAAAACTTGAGCCGATTTTAATAATGCTTTCGTTGGAATACAACCCCAATTTAAACAAATTCCACCCAAATTTTCTTTTTCAATAACGGCTACTTTAAAGCCTAATTGTGATGCTCTAATAGCAGTTACATAACCACCAGGACCACTTCCTAAAACTATGATATCGTATTTCATTTTTATAAAGTATTTCAGTTTTATTTATAAGTTGCGAATTTAAGGAAATAAAATTAAATAAACTTCAAAATTCAAATTCCAAAATTCAAATAAATTATAATTTTAGGAACACAGATTTAATAAATTTTAAAAATTACTAAAATTTATTAAATCTGTGTTCCTAAGAAAAAATGTTAGTTCAAGTTATGTTTGACAGCATGATAAACTGTGACTGCGACTGAAGACTGCGACTAAGATAACTACTCAACTTCAACAGCAAACTGTGAATCATACAACTTCTTGTAATATCCATTTGCTTTCGTTAATAATTCTTGATGCGTGCCTTGTTCCACGATTTGACCTTTGTCCATTACGATTATTTTGCTAGCATTGACAATAGTTGCCAAGCGGTGAGCAATAACAATGGAAGTTCTATCCTTGGTAATGGTTTCTGTAGCTTTTTGAATTAATTCTTCTGAATGGGTATCAATAGACGACGTAGCTTCATCTAAAATTAAAATACTTGGATTGCTTACATACGCTCTCAAAAAAGCAATCAATTGGCGCTGTCCTGAAGATAGCATCACGCCACGTTCTTTTACGTTGTAATCGTATCCTTCGGGTAAACTCATTATAAATTCGTGTACCCCAATTTTTTTAGCCGCTTTAATAACATCTTCTCGAGTAATAGATTCGTTATGAAGTGTAATGTTATTATAAATCGTGTCGGCGAATAAGAAAACATCTTGCAAAACAATAGCAATTTGCTTACGAAGACTTTCTAATGTATATTCGTTTATATTGTGATTATCAATTTTAATTTCGCCCGAATTAATTTCGTAAAAACGATTCAGTAAATTAATAATAGTCGATTTTCCTGCACCTGTACTTCCAACAATGGCAATGGTTTCACCTGGTTGCACTTCTAAATTAATACCTTTTAAAACTTCTTCGTCTTTTATGTAGCCAAAACGAACATCTTTTACTTCCATTAATCCTTTAAAATGGCTAGCTATAATAGTTCCTTTATCTTGAACATTTTCGTCTTTTTCTAAAATTTCAAAAACTCTATCAGCAGCTATAATTCCCATTTGCATTACATTGAATTTGTCTGCAATTTGTCGTAATGGGTTAAATAACATATTAATTAACATGGTATAAGCAAATAAATCTCCTACTGTCGTTATAGAGTCGCCATTCATAATTGAGATTCCGGCATAATATACAATTGCACCTAATGTTAAAGAGGAAACGATGTCGGCAATAGGGAAGAAGATCGAGTTGTATAAAATATTTTTCAACCATGCCACATTGTGTTTCTGATTGATTTCTTTGAACTTTTCTAATTCGATAGCTTCTCGGTTGAAAAGTTGTACGATTTTCATTCCGGTTAATCGTTCCTGAACAAAGGTATTTAGATTCGCAATTTCATTTCTAACTTCGTTAAAAGCCACTTTCATTTTCTTTTGGAAAACATCGGTAGCGTAAATCAAAACTGGCATTGCAGCTAAAACGATTAGCGATAATTTCCAGTTCATAAAAAGCATAATACCTAAAATTACGATCATTTTTAGCATATCACTCACGATCATAAATAAACCTTGGCTAAAAATACTTGCAATTGACTCGATATCTGAAACCGAACGTGTTACTAATTTACCAACGGATTCATTATCAAAATATTTCATTTTAAATGAAGTAATATGATGAAATAATTTTTCGCGAATGTCTTTAATAATGTCTTGTCCAAGCCAATTTGCCCAATACGTAAAGTAAAACTGAGCTAGCACTTCTAATAAAAGTACCGCTGCCATGATGACAACGTATAAAAGTAATCCGTTTTTATCTTCAGGTTTTATATACTCGTCAACCGTTTGTTTTAATAAATACGGTCGCGCTGCAGCGAAAATAGAAAGTAAAATAGCCCAAACGATTACCCAATTGAACCTTTTTTGGTAAGGCTTCGCATAGTGTAATACTTTTTTTAGTGATTTGGATTTGATGAGCTTCATTTATCTATTATCTATTTTCTGTGTTCTATTTTCTAAAATCTATTTTCTGTCTTCTATATACGGATACCTAACATTCACCAAATACAATCCATGTGCTGGAACTGAAAATCCGGCTTTTCCTCTGTTTTTACTTTCGATGATGGTTCTTAAATCAGCGACTTCTATTTTTCCTAATCCAATATTTACCATGGTTCCCACAATCGCTCTTACCATATTTCGTAAAAATCGATCGGCAGTGATGGTAAAGATAAGCTGATTTCCTACTTGTTTCCAATGTGCTTCTGAAATTTTACAATTAAACGTATTCACATCGGTATGTACTTTTGAAAAACACTCAAAATCATTATACTCAAACAAAATAGCACAAGCTTCATTCATTTTGTCCAAATTTAATTGATGAGAATGATACCAACTTCCATCGGTTATAAACGCATCTTTAAAGGTGTGCATGTAATATTCGTAAGTTCTTGAAGAGGCATCAAAACGCGCATGAGCATTATCCGTCACTTTAAAAATACGATACACCACAATTGATGGCGGTAAAAAAGAATTCAATTTGTGTGACCAATATTCAGAATCCAATTCCAATTCGGTTTCAAAATGCGCATACATTTGTTTGGCATGCACGCCTGAATCGGTTCTTCCGGCACCTACAATTGCTATAGTTTCTCTAAATAAGGTAGAAAGCGCTTTTTCCAAAGTTTCCTGTACCGAAGCGGCATCAGGCTGACTCTGAAATCCGTGGAAGTTTTTTCCGTTGTAGGCAAATTCTATGAAATATCTCAAAATATAGTGGTCAGTGTTCAGTATTTAGTGTTCAGACTTTTTAATAAGATGCAAATTTACAAAATTCAAAAGTAAAGTTCCTTTCTAATTGTGATAATAAAAACTTAATTTTGTTTCATGAAGAAAATACTACTGCTATCTGATACCCATAGCCACATGGATGATGTCATTTTAAAATACGTCAATCAAGCCGATGAAGTTTGGCACGCTGGTGATATTGGCGATTTAGCGGTTACCGATGCCATAAAAAAGTTAAAACCACTTCGAGGTGTTTATGGCAATATAGACGATGACAAAGCCCGAATGGAGTTTCCATTAAACAATCGTTTTTTCTGCGAAGGAGTTGAGGTTTGGATTACCCATATTGGAGGTTATCCAGATAAATACAACCCAGCAATACGTTCCGAAATCACAAAAAATCCTCCAAAATTATTCATTTGCGGACATTCACACATTTTAAAAGTACAAATTGATAAAAAGTTAAATTTATTACATATGAATCCAGGCGCTTGTGGAAAATATGGATTTCATCAAGTAAGAACGATGTTGCGTTTTGAAATTAACGGTGATAAAATTCAGAGTTTGGAGGTGATTGAGTTAGGGAAGAAGTAATGGGTTTTGGATGATTGGTGATTGTCAGTTCGAGCGGAGTCGAGAATTTTTCTTGATAATTACGAGTCTCGACTCCGCTCGACTTGACAAAAAATAGTATAAACAAAAAAATCCGAAACTTTCGCTTCGGATTTTTTCTTCGCACTAATAAACTAAGATGATAGGTTTATCGTAATCGATCAACAGATTTTACGAGATCTTCGTCCTTTTTAATTGCCTTGTTGGCCAAGACTAATAAAACGATAGAAATTGCAGGAAGAAACATCCCAATACCCTTCTCTGAAACCAAAGTTTCTCCGGATAAGTTTAGCGAGCGATACACAAAAAATCCTAGTAAAATAAAGTTAAATATCATGTTCAATCTGTTTAATACAAATTGATGTTGTCTTTTTTTAAAATTGATAATACTAAAAACCGCCAATAAAGCCGATACTACAAAAAACACAATGTAAAGTAAAGATGTTGTAAAAAATACCTCTTTCTTATCTGTTGTTGTCCATAATGAAAAAACAAAAGGTAAAGCTCCCATCGCAATAGCGCTGATTCCTAAATATACCGTTTGAATTCTTTGTAACATACTACTTTTAATTTTGTTAAGCAAAAATAGTATTTCTTTTCAATAAAAACTATTGTAGTATCCAAATTTATTCGTACTATTGCATAGTATTATTCGTAAGTACTTCATTCTACGATATCTTACGCCTCAAAAAAAAATCTATCTTTTTTTGATTTAAAACAATCAACAATTTTATTCAACTTATATCCATGTTTGATATTGAAGTATTAAAGGAGATGAAACTCTCTGATTTGCAAGAGATTGCAAAAGTAGCTAAAATCAATAAATACCGTTCTCTTAAAAAAGATGATTTGGTTTATCAGATTTTAGATTTACAAGCAGCTAAACCCGAAGTAATTAAAACTGAATTACCAGCCGAAAAACTAGCTGATCAACCTAAAGAAAAAAGAGCGCGAATGCTTCCTAAAAAAGAAGTAAATCAAGCGCCAAAAATTAAAAAAGACTTGTTTTCGCAACCCTTAAAAGATTTACCTGAGGAAATTATTCCAGTTAAAGAAGAAGTGGTTGTAGAAGAGGTTAAAGTAGCAGAAACGAAAGATTTTGTTGCAAAACCAAACAATAAGTTACCTCGTAAAGATTTTAAAGATAAAAAACCTTTGCCACAAAAAGCAAATAAAGAAGCGCTTACCAAAGAAGAAACTACAACTGCAGAAACTTCAGAAGCTACAGAAATTGCTCAAAACGAGAAAAATTTGTCTAAAAATCCAAATTATAAGGCAAATCAAAATAATCCAAACCATCCCGATTATAAAAAGAATAATCCAAGCGAAGGTTCAAACGGAAACAATACCAACAAAAATCCACACCAAAATAAAAAACCTAATTTTAGAGAACCTGATTATGAGTTCGACGGAATTATTGAAAGTGAAGGTGTTTTAGAAATGATGCCTGATGGTTACGGATTTTTACGTTCATCTGACTATAATTACTTAGCATCTCCTGATGATATTTATTTATCAACATCTCAAATTCGTTTATTTGGTTTAAAAACGGGTGATACTGTAAAAGGAGTTGTTCGTCCGCCAAAAGAAGGGGAGAAGTATTTTCCACTTGTAAAAGTGTTAAAAATTAACGGGCATGATCCTCAGGTAGTTCGTGATAGAATTTCTTTTGAACATTTAACGCCTGTTTTCCCAACAGAAAAATTCAATTTAGCGGATAGAAACAGTACCATTTCAACTCGTATTATCGATTTGTTTTCTCCAATAGGAAAAGGACAACGTGGTATGATTGTGGCCCAACCAAAGACAGGTAAAACCATGTTGTTGAAAGATGTTGCAAATGCAATTGCTGCTAATCATCCTGAAGTGTATCTAATTGTTTTACTTATCGACGAACGACCAGAAGAGGTAACCGATATGCAACGTAGTGTGCGTGGAGAAGTAATTGCTTCTACTTTTGATAGAGAACCACAAGAACATGTAAAAATTGCTAATATTGTTTTAGAGAAAGCAAAACGTTTAGTAGAATGTGGTCACGATGTAGTTATCTTATTAGATTCTATTACACGTTTAGCAAGAGCATACAATACAGTACAACCAGCATCTGGGAAAATATTAAGTGGTGGAGTAGATGCCAACGCTTTACAAAAACCAAAACGTTTCTTTGGAGCAGCTCGTAATGTAGAAAATGGTGGTTCGTTAAGTATCATCGCTACAGCATTAACAGAAACTGGATCTAAAATGGACGAAGTTATCTTTGAGGAATTCAAAGGAACGGGTAACATGGAGTTACAATTAGATAGAAGAATTTCTAACAAACGTATTTTCCCTGCAATCGACTTGGTTTCTTCAAGTACGCGTCGTGATGATTTATTATTAGACGAAAACACGATTCACAGAATGTGGATAATGCGTAAATACTTAGCTGATATGAACCCAGTGGAAGCAATGGATTTCATTCACGATAGATTTAAGAAAACACGAAACAACGAAGAATTTTTAATTTCGATGAATCAATAAAAACAAAAACTCCGATGAAAATCGGAGTTTTTTATTTTGAATATCTATTTAATGAATTAAAGTCATTATAAAATCTGTGTAAATCCGTTAAATCCGTGTTCCAACAAAATTAAAACCCATTCACAATAGCTAAAAAGTCTTCTGCTTTTAAGGCAGCGCCACCTATTAAACCTCCATCAACATCAGGTTTTGAGAATATTTCTTTTGCATTGTCAGGTTTTACACTTCCACCATATAAAATAGTTAGGTTGTCTGCAATATCAAATCCGTATACTTTTTCTACTAACGATCTAATAAATTTATGCATTTCTTGCGCTTGCTCAGGAGAAGCCGTTTCACCTGTTCCAATTGCCCATACTGGTTCGTATGCTAAAACAATACTAGCCCAATCTTTCTTTTCTAAATGGAATAAACCATCGCGTAATTGATTTTCAACAATATTAAAATGATTGTTTATTTGACGATCTTTTAATTCCTCGCCAAAACAGAAAATAACACGCATTTCATGTTTTAGAGCAGTGTCTACTTTGCTAGCCAACAAGGCATCGGATTCATGAAAATAAGCACGTCTTTCACTGTGACCCAAAATTACGGTGTTTACACCAATATCGGTTAACATACCAGCTGCAATTTCTCCTGTATAAGCGCCACCTTCTGCTTGATGCATGTTTTGAGCGGCTACAGTAATGTTATGTTCTTTTGTAGTTTCAACCGCTTTTGCTAAATTAACAAAGGTTGGAGCAACTACTATTTCGGTAGCAGTTTTAGGATGATTTGCTATGATTTCTTCTAATAATGCAATAGTTTCCTGTTGGTTTTTATGCATTTTCCAGTTTCCGGCAACAATGTTTTTTCTCATGATTTTATTTTAAAGAGTCTACTATATTTATTAATTTTTCATCATCGGCTTCAATTACTTTATAAAGTGCAATTTTACCTGTTTTATCCACAACCATATAGCGTGGAATCCAATCTAAATTGATCGATTTTCCAAAAACACCTTTCATTCCATCGGAAGTTAGATAATGTTCACCTTTTAGTTGGTGTTTTTCAATCCCTTTTAACCAAGCTTCATAGGTTTTATCCATCGAGATAAATAGATAAGTAGCATCTGGATATTTTTCTTGTAAAGCTTTAACTTTTGGCATTCCTTTTACACAGTCTGAGCACCAAGAAGCCCAAACATCAATTACAATTGTTTTTCCTTCATTCTTTTTTAAGATTTCAGCAAATGTAATGGGTTGATTTTCCATGTTAACCATTACGTTTTCTAAACCTTCTTTTTTAAATGTGGTTTCTTCTTTTTGAGCACAGCCTAATGTGGTGATTAGCATGGTAGCTAAAACGAATATTTTCTTTATCATAATTTTACTTTTTTATTTATTTAAAACACATTGGCACATAGTTTTTATTTTAATAGCTTTCTTTTAAAAGTTGTTTTTAGAATAAAATCTTAGGATTTTATCACAATAGACAACGCTTTAAAATTTTCTATGTGTTTAAAATTATTTTTTTAATTCCGAATACGGTTTTTTTATTAGCTTTTTGAACTCAGTACCATTGAATTTGTTATCACTAATTCCGTCGTAATATTTAAATTCGTTTCCGTTCCAAAGATATTTTACTCCTGGTGTGTCTCTTCCAGAACCTAATTCTGTCCAAAACGGAATAACATCAATCATTTTGTATGGGAATTTAGTTCCTGCAAATTCAAAGAAGGTCGGGATTTTCTCTGGTTCTTCGTTCATGAAAATTACAAAAACAGGAGGAAAGTTCTTGTCTTTTTTACGCATTTCATTCAATTCTTTTGCGGTATCCATACAATGGTCGCAACCCGGAACAAAGTAGCACAGAATTTTCTTGCCGTTATCAATTCCTGGAAAATATTTTTCGTAGCCCGATTTTACTTTCTTAGGAGTTTCTTCTTCTATCTTACTTGTATTTGCTACTACTTCAGGTTTTGGTATTTCTACTGGAGAAACTTCCACCTCTGGAACTTCAGTAGTTAGTGAAGAAGTAGAATCGGCAACAATGCCTAAATTTTCTTGCATTTCAGAAATAGGTGCTTCAATATTTTCTGCAACTGGACGAATAGGAGCCAACATGAAAAGCGCTAAAACACAACCTAATCCAACCGATTTTAATAGCCAAAAGTTCGATTTTTTATCTGCTGGTAATAATTTAAATAACCAAACTAATAATCCAATAGCGATGATATTTTTTATGATGGCTTCTACCGGTGTCATAGGAAGTAACTCGCCAAAACAACCACAATTACCAGCATTTCCACTTATAAAAGTCGTATAGCTTAAATGAATTACAAAAACGCCTAATAATAAAATGGTTGCGGGAATCGTAATTTTTTTTAAGTAATCTTTTAATAAAATTGAAATTCCTAAAGCAAATTCGATTCCGATTAAAATTCTTGAAAAATAAGGTGCTAAACCTTCAGAAAAACCTAACGGATACAATTGTTTTACTTCAAAAGTTGAAATTGCAAAATATGGCGATGGATATAATTTAGCAACAGCTGAAAGTATAAATAAGGCTGAAATAATAAGGCGTAAAATCCAACTTAAGTTTTCTTTTTTCATAGTTTTTAAATTTCTCGTAATAAATTACAAATTATAAGTTTTCGGAACACAGATTGAAGAAATTTAAATAATTTTTTAAATCTTTTTATTGAGATTTTGATGATTTAGAAGTTTAGGTTAAACTTCTCGGTGTATCTCAAAAAAAAACAAGCTAATTCAAAAAAATCTCTATGTAACTCTGTGTAATAACAAAATTATAACGCTAAAATACAACTTCCTAAAAAGGTAAGGTGTTAACGACTTGTTATTTATTTTCCATTAAAATTAAGGCAAAAACCGAATAATTAATCATGTCTTGATAATTAGCATCAATTCCTTCCGAAACTAAAGTTTTTCCTTTATTATCTTCTATTTGTTTTACGCGAAGTAATTTTTGAAGAATCAAATCGGTTAAACTGCTTACTCTCATTTCGCGCCAAGCTTCACCGTAATCATGATTTTTGTTTTCCATTAAGGCTTTAGTCAGTGCAATTTTTTCGTCATATAATAGCACCGATTCATCAGCATTCATATCAGGTTGATCTGCAATTCCTTTTTCCATTTGAATTAAAGCCATTGCACAATAATTAATAATTCCTATGAATTCTGATGCTTCACCTTCGTCCACTTTACGAACTTCATTTTCTTGTAAACTTCTAATTCGTTGTGCTTTTATATAAATCTGATCTGTTAATGAAGGTAAACGTAAAATTCGCCATGCAGTTCCGTAATCATGTGCTTTTTTTGAAAATAAATCGCGACAAACCGCTATAACTTTATCATATTGTTGAGAAGTATTCGACATTATTTGCTTTATATTTGTGTGAAATTTTACCAAAAGTAATGAATTAAGTCAAAAGTGAAAAGTCAAAAGTAAAAAGAAATACAAATAAAATGACAATCAATTGTAATAGTAGACTAATCGATTTAACATTACCAAAAGTAATGGGAATTTTGAATGTTACACCAAATTCGTTTTACGATGGTGGTAAGCATAAAGAAATTAATTCGATTATACAGCAAGTAGAAAAAATGCTAACTGAAGGTGCTGATTTTATTGATATTGGCGCATATTCTAGTAAACCAAATGCCGAATTTGTTTCAGAAGAAGAAGAAATCAAACGGTTAATTCCTATAGTTAAACAATTGGTAGCTACTTTTCCCATGATTAATTTGTCGGTTGATACTTTTAGGGCCAATGTTGCTAAAGAAGCGGTAGAACATGGTGTTGCAATAGTAAATGATATTTCGGCAGGTTTATTAGATGAAAAAATGTTGGAAACTGTTACTGATTTGAAAGTACCGTATATTATGATGCACATGAAAGGCAATCCACAAACGATGCAAAGTTTATCGCAATATGATGATATTTTGAAGGAAATGATATTCTATTTTTCGGAGCGAATTAATAAAGCGAGAAGTTTTGGTATTTCAGATATTATTATAGATCCCGGATTTGGATTTGCCAAAACATTAGAGCAGAATTACGAAGTATTACAAAAAATGGAGTTGTTTTCTATGTTAGAAATGCCTTTGTTGGCTGGTATTTCTAGAAAATCCATGATTTATAAAGTATTAGATACTCATCCGGAAGAAGCCTTAAACGGAACTTCGGTTTTAAATACGATTGCCTTACAAAAAGGAGCAAAAATATTACGCGTTCACGATGTAAAAGAAGCAGTGGAATGTATTAAATTAGTCAGTAAATTAAAATAAATAATGAAGAAATTAGTCGCTATTATTGCATTGATGGGTTTGTTCTCTTGTAACAATACAGAGGTTTTATTACCACAAGAAAATGTTTCTGTTATGAAAGAAATAACAGATCATTCTCCTATTTATATGTTTTTTAAAACTCAAGAAAATCCCGATTTTAAAGAGAAATTAGATACAATTGTAGAGGTAAATCGTAAAAACTCTATTTCATCAACCAACTGGGTTTTTAATATAGATAAGCGTTTGCCTTTAAAATTGGTTATTCCGGAAGTAATGCAATTACAAGAAAAAAAGAAAAGCAGTTCGCATTCAAAAGTTGGAACGATGAATGTTTTTACCTATTCTGATAGTGTGGCTAAAAATTTAGCATTTTTTCCATTTACCGATGTGCAATATAAATATAGTAAACATTTTTCTAAGTTCTTTATTAAAAGTCATGCCGAACATTATAGAACGTACCATAATTTTACCGTAAACTTCAATAAAGACAACAAAATTACTGTGGATGGAAACGATATTGAAAGAGATGAATTTATCGAATTTATTAAAGAATTTGCCGACTTCACTAGTGATGGAAAAATTACGATGCTGCATTTGAATTTTGATAATCGCTTAACGTATGAGCAATACATTCAAAATAAAATCTTGGCTTGGAAAGCAACAAATGCTGAAATTCAATTGTCTTCTTTTGAGTTTGTTTATGATGAGAAGAAATTGCCAGAATGTGGGTGTAAGTTGTAGTTTCGAGTTGTGAGTAGGGAGTTTGAAGTTGGGAGTTTTGAGTAGTGAGTTTTGAGTAGGGATTTGGGAGTAAAGAGTTTGGAGAATCCAACTTAATAAATTTAATAGTTTATGAAGATTAAATACGTAATTATAATTCTAATACTCTTTCTAGGTTTTTTTGTCAATGGTCAAAATAGAAGTGTTTACGGTAAAGTGATTTCTGAAGATTTGGTGCCACTAGCTGGAGCACAAATTAGAAATTCTGATAATGAACTTCTTGGAGAAACGGATTTTGATGGTCGATTTAAAATTAATATTTTACAAAAAACGGATAGTTTATTCTTTCGCTATACAGGCATGGAATTTGCTGACATCAAGATGAAGGATGATTGTGATAATATTGAAGTTATAATGATGCATTTTGTAATTTATGATTTTATTTCGTCAAAAAAAATCGATAGACTTCGTAAGAAAAGATATGATAATTTGAATAACATACATTTAAAGGCTATTAATAATAGACTTTTTCAAAATAATAATATCTGTTACGATAGATATTTTGTAGCACAAAAACCAGAATTAGACAAAATAGGGAAGGAATTAAAGGAATTAGATAGAATAAATAAAAATGATTTTAAAAACTTAAAAATAGGAGACACTGTAAGAATCCCATTTGGGTTGGATATAACAAAAAAAACAATAAGTAGTAATTACTCAATTTGTAAAAATTGTCCGTATCAAGATTATGATTTCTTAATTAAAGGTGTAATTGTAAATAAACAAAGAAAACACTTTACTCTCGAAATTAAAATTATAGAAATGTTGCCTTATAATAATTTAGAATATCGAGGGAAGATTTTGAATGTTGGTAGTGAATTTAAATATGAGATGAAATATTGTAAAGTGTTAATTGATTAAAAAAATAATAGGAAGTTTTTGAAAGGAGTTAATTAGTTTTATGAGATATTTGAAATTATTCTTTTTTTTGATAGGTTTTGTTTTTATTTCGTGTAATGAAGATAAAAGCAAGGTTGTTAACGATGATTCAGTTTCCGATGAAACATGTATTCAATTTTTGAACGAAGTTTTATCTGATACTGTAAATTTAAAATTGATTCCTACAAAAAGAATAATTATTTCTAATTGTGATTTTCATAGATGGAATTTTAGCAGATTTGAAAATTATTCAGATTATGAGATTTTGTATGAATTACTAGAAGAAAAAGATACTACATTTATAAAAAATCAAATTGATTCTTTAGATTGTTTTAAAACAACTGAATTAAAAAACTTTGGTTTTCAAATTTATAACTTTAAAAAAGTTCTTGATAAAGTAGATTATGATTCAATTCCAAAAGAAATAGAAAAAATAAATATTTTAAATGGGAATCCTGAATTTGGTGATGCTTTTATTATGCTTCAAAGACCTATTTTCAATAAAAAAAGAAATAAAGTTCTTTTAAGAGTTGACTATATGTATAGTGGAATAGAATATTTACTAAGTAAAAAAAATAATTCTTGGGAAAAGAAAAAAGTAGGTGCTTGGATGAATTAGTTTCCCTTTACCCTTTTCCTTTATCCTTTTACCTTATTCTCACTGATGATGATACGGTTCGTTTCTCAAAATCGTGAAACCTCTATAAATTTGTTCGATGACAAATAAGCGAACCATTTGATGCGAAAACGTCATTTCGGATAAGGAAACTTTGCCTTGCGCTTTCTGGTAAACCGTTTCGCTAAAGCCATACGGACCACCGATAACGAATACTAAGGTTTTAGTTCCAGCATTCATTTTCTTTTGTAAAAAGTCAGAGAAACCAACACTACTATAAGTTTTGCCGTTTTCGTCTAGTAAAATTAAATGGTCGGTTGGGGTGATTTTAGAAAGAATTAATTCGCCTTCCTTTTCTTTTTGCTGTGCTTCCGATAAATTTTTTACATTTTTGATGTCGGGAATAATTTCCAAATCAAATTTCACATAAAAAGACAAACGCTTCGTGTAATCATCAATTAAGGTTTGTAACGATTTATTATCGGTTTTCCCAATAGTTAAAAGACGAATGTTCATGTGGTTTGTTTTTTTAAATGAATAATTACTCTTTTTGGAGTGATTATTTTAACACATAGGAACATAGATTTGAACTAAAAAGTAAAAAGACGTTTTACTTTAGATAGTTAACATAGGCTTTGTGTAACCAATTATTGGGCTATATTGCCCTTTTTTACCTATGTTTCTATGTGTTTTTTTTAAAATTATGGAATATAAATAGATTAATTTATTTTTACGTTTGCTTTTCTTTAAAATCAACCTCACAAGCATAAGAGAACAATTTTTCTTTTTTAATGATGTCTGATGTGCCTTTAGGAAGCATATCTTCCCAGCCTTTTTCATCTTTACAAATCATTTTTAGAATTTTTCTTGAGAAAATATCTAAATTCTTTTCTTCAAAGTTTTTAATATCAATTACTTTTCCATTGAATTTAAAGAATTTGTATAACTCTTTCATTCTAGGATGTACTTTTAAATTTTCAGAAGTAATAATGTTTCCTAATTCATCTTTCATAGGATACAAATACACTTTTAAGTCGCGGTAAAATAATTTTCCAAACGCTTCTAAAATTCCACCTGATAAATGGCGGTAGTATTTTTCGTCGAAAATCTCAACTAAATTGTTAACTCCCATAGCTAATCCCATACGCGCTTTAGAGTAGTTAGAGAAATATTCCACCACTTTAAAATATTCTTGGAAGTTAGAAATCATAACGGTTTGTCCTAACTTACATAAAAGTTCAGCACGGTCTAAGAAATCGCGTTCGTCAATTTCGCCCTCTGCTTTTAAGTTAGAAAGTGTAATTTCAAACACAACAAAAGTATTCTCTTTGTCTACTTTGTTTTCTTGAATAAACATGTTATATGATTTTTCATACATATTCATGTTTACTTTAGTAACCGGTCTAAAACTTCCTCTTAATGCCAAGATATTTTTCTTGTACAAAACAGCTGCTGGAAGTATGTTTTTTCCATCAGGACCAAACATTACGGCATCTGTCATGCCATTTTTCACTAATTGAAGACTCATTAATCGGTTGTCAACATTAGCAAAACGTGGACCTGAGAAATTAATTGTATCAATCTCTAATTGGTCTTTATCTAAATGATCGTATAAATAGCGAAGTAATTTTTTTGGATCGTTATATTTGTAAAAGGCACCATAAATTAAGTTTACACCTAAAATACCTAAGGTTTCTTGTTGTAGTTTAGCATCGTTTTCTTTAAAGCGAATGTGAAGTATAATTTCGTTATAATCTTCATCTGGTTCAACTTGGTAAACAATTCCTACCCAACCATGGCCTTTAAATTGTTTTGCAAAATCAATAGTTGCCACTGTATTTGCATAACTAAAGAATAATTTATCGGGATGTTTCTCTCTATCTAAACGTTGCTCAACAAGATTAATCTCATGAGTTAACATTTTACGAAGACGACTTTCTGTAACATATCTACCATCTTCTTCAATTCCATAAATGGCATCACTAAAATCTTTATCATAGGCTGACATTGCTTTAGCTATAGTTCCGGAAGAAGCTCCAGCTCTAAAAAAGTTACGAACAGTTTCTTGTCCGGCTCCAATCTCAGCAAAGGTTCCGTAAATACTTTCATTCAGATTTATACGAAGTGCTTTGTCTTTAATCGAAGGGATTTGTTCGATAACTTTATCTCCACGAACTTTAATATTTGTAACCATACTTTTCATTGAAATAATTGTTGGGGCAGTAGTTAATTTTAGTCCTCAATTGCAAAGTTAATCATTTTGTAAAATAACACCATAATTATTGTTATTTTTGTGCAAAACTTTACAAATTGAAGGTATATTTCTTAGGAACAGGAACATCTCAAGGAATTCCAGTAATTGGAAGCCAGCACTCGGTATGTTTAAGTTCAGATGATAAAGACAAAAGATTGCGTGTTTCGGTATGGATTGAAACCGATAATAATTCTATTGTAATTGATTGCGGCCCCGATTTTAGACAACAAATGCTAACTTCAAAATGTCCAAAAATTGATGCTTTATTATTTACACACGAGCATGCCGATCATACAGCAGGTTTAGATGATATTCGACCATTCTTTTTCAAACAAGGAGCAATTGCTATTTATGCGCATACTAGAGTTTTAAAAAATTTAGAAAAAAGATTTGATTACATATTTCAAACAGAAAATAAATATCCGGGCGCTCCATCTGTAATAGAAAATGAAGTAATAAATAATGTACCGTTTTTAGTTAATAACGAATTTGTTATTCCAATTAATGCCTATCATGGTTCGTTACAAGTTTTTGGATATCGCATTCAAAATTTTGTTTATTTAACCGATGTAAAAACCATTGAAACTTCAGAAATTGATAAAATTAAAAATTGTGAAGTATTAGTTGTTAATTGTTTACGAGAAGAACAACATGCTACACATTTTAATTTAGAAGAAGTTTTACATTTCATATCTTTGGTGCAACCAAAAACAACCTATTTAACACACATTAGTCATTTGTTTGGATTTCATGAAGAAATTCAGAATAAATTACCTAAAAATGTGTTTGTAGCTTATGATAACCTTGAAATAAATTTAGAATAATTATGAAAAATGTAATAATGTATGCTTTAATTTTTTCGTTACTGTTTAATGTTTTTCAATACGTTAATGCTAATAAAATATTAGAAGCAAAAGACAATGAAGTAGTTAAAATAAAAGAGCATCTTAAAATTTCAAGAGATTCTGTTTCAAGCTTGGCTAGTGCAAATTATTTTGCATTAGAAAGTGATGAAGATGCGCAAGAATACTTTTATTCTAGTAATTTAGATTATCAAAAAGTAGCAATAAAAGTAAAAGAAGATCTTGTTGCTTTAAATGAAAACAAAAACGGAAATCCTTTAGTGCCTTATGAACCAATTGATGGAAAAGCTTTTTTAATTAATACGTCTAAAACCTTAAATCATAGATGGATTATTGCCGAATTTTCTAACGGAGATTTATGGGGACAAATTCTGCTAAAATATTTTGTTACAGAAGGAAAACCAACCCAGTTTGAAACAGTTGAAACGGTTTTATATTAAAATAAACTAAAGAGTAAAAATTCAGTACAATGTCGACTACAACTACAAAAACCCAATTAGAAGCTTATTTTGATGAATTTAGAAAAGATATAATTGGAATCAATCAAAATTTTCAATCACCTTTTGGAGAAAAGAAAATAATCTATACCGATTGGACAGCAAGCGGAAGATTATACCGACCAATTGAAGAGAAATTAATGAATGAATTTGGTCCTTTTGTAGCCAATACGCATACTGAAACTTCGGTTACAGGTACCGCAATGACAATGGCTTATCATGAAGCACGTCATATTATTAAACATCATGTAAATGCTTTAGATTCAGATATTTTAATTACCGATGGAACCGGAATGACTGGAGTTGTAAATAAATTACAACGTATTTTAGGACTTCGTATTCCTGAAAATTTAAAAGAGTTTACAGCAATTCCAGAGGCTATAAAACCAATTGTTTTTATATCTCACATGGAACATCATTCCAATCAAACCTCTTGGTTGGAAACCATTGCAGATGTAGTGGTAATTCCGGCAGATGAAAACGGATTGTTCTGCATGAAGGAATTCAAAACATTATTAGATCAATATAATGACAGAAGTTTTAAAATTGCTTCTATTACCTCTTGCTCAAATGTAACAGGAATTAAAACACCTTACCATGAAGTTGCAAAATTAATGCATCAAAATAACGGAGTTTGTTTTGTAGATTTTGCTTGTTCGGGGCCGTATGTGGCCATTAATATGCATCCTGAAGATGCTGAAAGTTATTTAGATGCAATTTTCTTTTCTCCTCATAAGTTTTTAGGAGGTCCTGGAACTTCTGGAGTTATGATTTTTAATAAAAACTTATATAAAAATAATGTTCCTGATTGTCCTGGTGGGGGAACGGTTAGTTGGACAAATCCTTGGGGTGAACATAAATATATTGATAATATTGAAGATAGGGAAGATGGAGGAACTCCGGGTTTTCTTCAAGTAATGAAAACAGCTTTGGCTATTCAATTGAAAGAAAAAATGGGCGTTCAAAATATTTTAGATCGCGAACATGAGTTAGTCGACTATATTTTTGAAACTCTAGGAAATATTGATAATTTACACATTTTAGCAAATGAGCACAAAGATCGTTTAGGTGTAATTTCGTTTTATATTGATGATTTACATTTTAATTTAGGCGTAAAATTATTAAATGATAAATTTGGAATTCAAACTCGCGGTGGTTGTAGTTGCGCCGGAACTTACGGACATTATTTATTGCATGTAGATCAGGAAACATCTCATGATTTAGTTTGTAAAATTTCATCTGGAGATTTAATTCAAAAGCCAGGCTGGATTAGAATGTCAATTCATCCAACAACAACAACAGAAGAGATAGCATTTGTTTGCGAAAATATTAAAGCTTTAGCAGCTAATCATAAAGAATGGGAATTAGATTACGAATACAATCCTAAAAACAATGAATTCGTTCACAAAAGTGCTAAAGGCGAAATCAAAGAAATGGTTCACAATTGGTTTAAGGTTTAAAAAAAGGAAAGCTCAGTAATTACTTGAGCTTTCCTTCTATATTTTTCCAACGTTTATGTGTCCAAAAGTAGAACTCAGGTGCTTCGTGTATTTGTTCTTCAACTAATTTTAAGAATTTATCAGTAATTTCATAATTAGGAACAGAAGTGACATCATCAGAAAGTACTTCAAAGCTTGCTTCATAGTAGCCTCTTTTAATTTTTTTAACTTTCAAAAAAATTACATTCATATCAAAACGTTTGGCAAGCATTTCAGCTCCGGTATGAACAGGAACAACATGTCCCATGAAAGAAGTCCAATGATGAGCTGAGTTAGGTCTTGGCGATTGATCACTAGCAAAACCATATATACTTAAAATGTTATTTTTGTAATTTTCTGTAATTATTGGAATTGTATTTTTTGTCGGAATCAATTCTGCTTTAAATTTAGAACGAATTCTTTTTACTAGTTTATCAAAATGCGGATTGGCTAATTTTTTATAAATTCCGTATCCTTTGTGATTTATGTAATAATTCATCGAAATAACCCATTCGTAACTAGCATAATGAGCACACATTAAAGCAATACTTTTGTTCTTTTTTTCCAATTCATAATACACTTCCATATTACTAAAAGTAAAACGTTTTTCCATCTCTTTTTGAGATATAGAAATAGTTTTAATCATTTCTAGAAACATATCACATAAATGAACATAGAATTTCTTTTCAATGGCAAGTCTTTCTTTATCAGATAAATGAGGTAAAGCCAATTTTATATTGTTTCTAACCACTTTTTTTCGATATCCAATTACATCGTAAGTTAAAAAACAAACAATATCAGATAATAAATAAAAAATACGGAAAGGTAGTATAGATATTATCAGCAATAAAGGATAGATAAGTAGGTAAACTAATAATTGCATTCTTTAAAATTTTTTACAAATATACTTTTTTAGTTGTAAGTAAATTTGATAAAGTATTCCTAAATTTACAAAAAATACATTTCATGAACATTATTTTATTACTACTTATAGGTGTTAATGCACTAATAAGTTATAAAGCTATAAACGATAGTTCTTTTTTTAGAAAATACGAATTTCATATTGGAAGCATTAAATCTGGAGAGCAATTACGTATGTTTAGCTCAGGATTTTTACATGTAGATTTTCAACATTTGTTTTTTAATATGTTTACCTTGTATTTTTTTGCACCATATGTAATTTACAATACTACTGTTTTTTATTTTCTTTATATCTATATCGGAAGTTTATTAGCAGGAAATTTACTAACTTTTTATTTTCATAAAAATGATTATTCGTATCGAGCTGTCGGCGCCTCAGGTGCTGTAACGGGTGTTATTTTTAGTGCTATTTTATTAGAACCTAATTTGTATATGTATGGATTTATTCCGGGCTATATTTTTGGATTTGCCTATTTGCTGTTTTCTATTTACGGAATGAAAGCTAAAAATGACAATATTGGTCATGTAGCGCATTTTGGTGGGGCAATTGGTGGTTACGGAATTACATTAGCCAAATACCCTGAGTTAATTTCTTCACAAACTACCACTGTAGTAGCTTTATTAGTGCCAATTGTAGTTTTGTTTATACTTCAAAAGATGAATAAATTATAAACTGATTTGTAAAAAAAAAAATACTTTTTTACCAAGGACCAGTTCTGGTTACATTAATAAAAGAATCATTTTCATATCGGTACGCACCTTTAAAACCTACAAACCACATTCTGTCCTTTTGATCTTGATAAATTTGGAAAGGAAATGGGGTAAAGTCATTTTCTTTATTTTTAATTTTTGTAAATTCTTTGCCATTGTAACTATAAATATCACGTTTGTTAACACTAAACCAAAGTATACCATTCTTATCTTCATAAATACAACCAATGCTACCGTCTTTATTTATAAGTTTTTCGGTAATATTAGTTAATGTTTTTTCATTATATCGAAATATTCCTGTAGTGGTTGAAATCCAAAAATTTCCGTCTGTACTTTCAATTATTTGACTTGCAAAATCAGATTGGAGTCCGTCTTGCTCAGAAATATTTTTTAAAGAATTTCCATCATAAATGTAAACCCCACCATTAGTTGCAAACCATATTTTACCATTTTGGTCTTCTATAATAGAATGAATTATTTTAGTAGTACTAATTCCTCTTGTATCATCTATTTTTCCCTCAGGAATTTCAAAATGTTCAAATACTTCTCCATTAAAGGTAAAAACGCCTTGAGTAGTACCAATCCAAAGTTTTCCTTTTTTATCCATCATCATGCTCCAAAGCCCATTATTAATAAGTATTTCTTTCTGATAATATACAGTAAAATACTTTCCGTCGTATTTTGCGATACCTCCACCATAACCTATCCAAATATTTCCAATTTTATCTTCAATAATAGCATGAACCGTTATATTTTGACCATTAGCGTCTTTAAGTTCAAAATAGACTAAACCATATTTATTATATAAACAAAGGCCATTTTGTGTACCAAACCAAAAATCACCTTTTTTATCTTGAAAAACAGTTCTAATAACACCACTTATTTGGTTTCCTTGGTATTCTTTATCATGAACACTATTTCTATATTCGGGCAACAATTCTGCTCTTAAAGTTATGCTGTCTTTGTGTATTTTTATTATTTCGGGTCTTTTAATTTGCCCTTTACATGAAATAATAAATAACAATAATAGCAATGAAAATAATATTGTTTTAATTTTTAACATTTAAATTAAGTTTATAATTTTAGACAATAGAAACCAAAACAAGAAACTGTAGAAATACCTTAGTTTTAAACATCAAATTGATTTAAATGATGATCTAAGTGTTTATACAACATATTATTCCATTCAGAAGCAGTTAATTTGCCAAACGAAAAATTTTCTCTTTGTTCAAAGTAGGCTGCTCCAAGTTGTTGTGTTTTTTTTATATTTTCAATTAAAATTGATTTTTCATTCTCAAAATTTCGAGTATCAGTAATAATAAAATCAGGAGCCGTACTACCATTTTTATTAAATGGTTTTGTATTTACTACATGACTTTTTACTAGATTTTTTAAAATTAGTTTTAGAAAAAAATTAGGTTTTTTAAAATTTTCAGGATAATAAGCTTGTGCATAACTAACATTGCAATGGGCTAGCATTTGAGCAACATTCATTTTTCCCCAAGTAGGTTTGGCAGTAGGTGTTAAGTTGTTTATTCGGTCAATAATTTCGTTTGATACTTCAATTGTAAATATGTTTTTCATAGTATTTTTTTAAAATTAATATGTATCTTTTAAATTATCTAGGGAAATAATTATTTTTTAATAAAGATTTTAGTAAATATAAGTAAATGTTTGTTGCAAGCAAATCATTTTTTTAGCTTTTGACATGAAATACCTTATTAAGGTTTAAATTTTTCAAATGATGTTCCATTAAACTTATATGCACCGTTTTCGTGTGTTCCAAGCCATAAGTAGCCATTGTTGTCTTTGTAAATGGAGAATAGTTTAATATCTTTATTATTATCTTTAACTTCATATTGAGTAATGGTTTTTCCATTATATCGCCATACTCCCTGTTCGTAGGTTAACATCCAAAGGTCTCCTTTATCATCTTCTGTTGCCGACATAAAGTAAATCTTATCTTTTCCATCTGGCGACTTTACATTTTCAATTCCTTTTTCTCGTTTGTAGTCTATTAAAACTTTGTCTTCTTTAATTAAACTAGCAGGAAGTATTTTGTAACGATAACTAGAATTACAAAACCAAAAATTCCCTTCTTTGTCTTCAATAATTGAACGAATACCAAAAGAGCCTCCACCTTCAATTAAAGTTAAATGCATTTCATACATCCAACTTAACGTTGTTCCATCGTAACGACAAACACCAAATTCGGCAGTTCCAAACCAAATATTACCTTTACGATCTTTATAAATAGTATATGGGTCATAAGGACTCCAGGGGCGCTTTCCATTTACTTTATAATATTCATCTTCCATATAGTGTTTTGGAAATTTTAAATGATGTACGGTATTGCCGTCATAGCGATAAACTCCACTTTCTCCAGTTTTACCCAACATATAAAACCACAAATCATTTGAGTCCAACTTCCAATCATTACTTTCTATTACAGGTAATGTGGTTAATTTTTCCCCGTCAAATTTATTAATGCCACCCAGACTTGAAATGAAAATATTTCCAAATTTATCTTCTTGAATTCCTCGAACTTCATTGCTAACCAAACCATCTTTTATTGTAAACTGTTTCAATTTTTGACCATTGTAATAGAATACACCATTTTCTTTGCTTCCAAACCAATAATTAGATTTCTTGTCTTGGTAAATGGTCCAAATAGTTTTATCTAATTCATTTACGCTTTCTCCAATAGATAGTTTTGTACTCTGGTTGTTACTTTTTGGAACAGAAATAACTTGATTATTTTGTCCGTTACAAGAAATGAAAATTGTGATAAAATTTAGGAGTATAATTGTGTGTAATGTCATTTTAATTTTATTCATTTTTTCAAAAGTTATCTGTTTAGTCTTTTGTGAGCTGTTTTTATTCTACAATTTTAAGCTTTTTTGTCTTAAAATTCAATTAGATTCTTGAGTCTACGTTAAAATAACGCAAAACGTTAGGCAACTTGTTGCAGTAGTGGATAAATATACCAAAACTTTCGGTTTTTCACTCACTTCAAAGATACATACCAAACTTTAAATTAAGCCCAAAATCCGCAATAGCGAAAACCTGTGTTAGCGGTTCGGCTCTACTTTTCTACGTTTTTTTTATCAATATTTTTGCTCGTCAATTGATTTTGTGATTTGAGATTTAACTTTTCCAGTATGTTCTGTTGTTTTTGATTCAATTAGCATTATTAAGCATTCTTCTTTAGATGAAACTCTGTGATTGATTCCTTTTTTTACAACATAAAAATCCCCTTTTTGCATGACGAAATTTTCCTGATTTTCAATTTCCATTAACAAAGAACCTTCAACAATATAAAATAATTCGTCTTCACTTTCGTGATTATGCCAAGGAATTTCTTGTCCTTTTATTTTGGCTACTTTAATAAATTGGTCGTTTACTTCTCCAATTATTCTGGGGGAGAAATATTTATCAACTTTTGAAAACTCATTTTTTAAATTCATAACTTATTTTTTTTCTTTTGATTATTTTACCTTCTTTATTAGAACGATGATATAAAAAAACACCTATTGAAAACAAAATAAATACAGTTATAATAGAATCTTCAATTCCAATTCCTCCGCCTGTAAACAAAACTGGACCTTCAAATTTAGAATGAATAATTTTGCCCATATCATCTAATCCTGTAAGGTTTGAACCATAAAAAGGTTGCGCAAAATTCCAACCTAAATGAAAGAAAAAAGGCAACCAAACTCTTTTAGTATATACAAAAAGCATTGACATTGTAAATCCCCAACACAGTGATACAAAAAAGCTAAACAAAGTTGTGTTAGGATTAAAAATATGGTAAGTTTCAATTACCATTATTATTAGAATTGCAATGTTAGTTCCTAGCCAGTTTTCTAATTCGCGTAATAATAAAGCTCTTGTAAAAAGATCTTCAATTAGAGCTGCAACAACCAGTGTCATGAATAATTTAAGGGAATAATCATCTGTAAGTATGTTAATAATATGATAATATCCCAACAGATATAATATAAAAATAGATAATGAAATTGCAAAAAATCCAATTGCAAATCCACCAAACATTTCTTTAGGCAAGTATTTTATTGAAAGTTCTTTAATTTCTCGTTTTTCATACCAGCGAAAGAAAAAATAGTAACTTGAAAGTAACACCAAAAAAGAAACCAGATGGATTAAAGGGTCGGCAATGTTTTTGTCTTCGATTATACTATAAAATAGTGGTTTTGATACAAAATTTTGTACTACTACAAAAAGAGAAAAGCAAACAGTGATTCCCAAAATTATTTTTGTAATTGGGAAATACAAGATTTTTTTGATTGATTGATTCATAATTGATTGATTGATTGATTGATTGATTGATTTGACGAAAGGAATGGAAAATCGTTACAAGAAAATAGATTTAAATTTTCTGTCGTTGTCTGAGCTTACAGGTAACGTTTTGGCGCTTGTAGAAGTTGCTTACTTCATTAACTAACGATTACAAATAAAGACAAAACTTTGATTCAATAATTACCACTTATGACAAAAAAACAAGCCTAGTAATTTCTTGTAACCGCTGTTAGCAGTGGTTATTTTGTTAGTTTTTGTATATCTTCTCTGATATCTTGTTTTCCAAATTCACCTAAGTTTAAAATGTAATTTCCATCTTTATCAATTACTGCAGAACTAAAACATGGATAATGCATTTTAAAAAATAAATTTTCGATTATTTGATCCTCATCTTTTTTCCAATCAACTTTTTTAGGATGATAATATTTTAAATTTTCGTCACTTTTATATATCCAAAAACTGTTAAACGAGTTTTTCTTAACTTGTTTTAAGTATTCATTGTCAAAAATATTCCATGTAGAATTTCTTTCCATTCCATTACAATTATCTTTTCCAGGATAAAAAATTATTATTGTAATGTTGTTGTTATTGAGATTACCTTTATTAAGTAAACTCTTGTTCAATTTTTCTAATTCTTCAGTAGATAGTTTTCCTTTTGTTTTGGGTTGGTATAAGATAAATGCAAATTTATCTTCAAGTTCAAAACCGTTATAGTGATAATTACCTTTTAATAAAAAGGCATTGAATTCTTTTTCGCTAATATTCTCAAAATTGGTATTGTAATATTTATTAAGCTTGTTTTGAGAATATAAAATAGTATTGAATAATATCAATAATAATGCTATTAAAGCTGTTCTTTTCATATAATTTCTGCTAACGTTTCGCGGCTTGAAAATTGTGGCGAAAAACCAGCACCAAGCCATTACAAATATAACAAAACATTCCATTCAGCAGCCGATTTTCCGTAGGAAAATCCGGAAGTAGCCATATTTTTAAACCGCTGTTAGCGGATGCTATTTTATTCGTTTAGCCGATTTTCTATATCCATTTGTTGATGGAGAATTCTGATAATCTCTAACTTACTTTGTTTTTCGTTGATTTTGTAGAAAATAAAATGGGATTTGACCTGAGAACGTAAATAATCTTTTCTGACATGGCTAAAATCAGAACCGGAATTTGGTTTTTGACATAGATATTCTATTTCATCAAAAATCAAATTCAAATACCTGTCAGCTTGTTCTGCAGACCAAGTTTCAATTGTATAAAGCCAGATTTTTTCAAGATCATTTGATGCTTCTTTACTTATTTTGTAAATCATTTACTCAAATGTTTGTTATGTAAATCCTTTAAAAAAGTATCTCTGTTAAAATCTTTTACAAATCCAGATTTTTCTCCTTTTTTAAGTTCTTTGATAAGTTCAGCTTTTTTTGATTCTTCTTGTTCAAACATTCTTAATGCAGTTCTTACAACTTCGCTTGCAGAAGAAAACCGACCACTTCTTAATTGCTGATTAATAAAATCATCAAAATAATCTCCTAATAGTATTGATGTGTTTTTTGCCATGACAAATAAATTTAAAAAACAAATATACCAAGTTTTGGTATAATATCAAATTTTACGGAGAGTTTTTTTATGGTTACTGCCAACGGTAGGTAGCATGCTTTCAGTGGCGTTGCACCAACACCAAGCCGTTACAAATATAATAAAACATTCCATTCAGCAGCGGATTTTCCGTAGGAAAATCCGGAAGTAGCCATTG
>NZ_WIBH01000089.1:0-267 GCF_009495795.1 Flavobacterium sp. LMO6
CATTAAAATGCCTTCCAGTTTATATTAGTTATGCAACAAAATCAGGTTATGAGAATAGTAATATTTATAAAGTTGAAATTCCAGATAATGAGTTTGGAATTGATATGACAGTAGATATAACGCTAAAACCAATCATGCCAATCATAACTGAGAAAGAAGTAATCTTACAACCAATTTACTTTGAGTTCAACAGAAGCAATATTACAGCAGAAGGCGCTGCAGAGTTAGATAAGTTGGTAGCGGTAATGAATGAGTATCCAGAAATGG
>NZ_WIBH01000090.1:0-265 GCF_009495795.1 Flavobacterium sp. LMO6
CTTACACATGGACAGCTATTACAAGTGGTGTAACTGTTGTAGGAGGAACTACTTCTGGAACAATCACAGCTGCATCTACTACAACATCGATTGATTTACAAGTAATAACAAGTAATCCACTAGTAGCAGGAACAATCTATTTTGAAGTTAGCTCTGTTCGAAATGGTTGTGTTGGAAACACATTATCAAGTGGAGTAGTAACAGTTAATCCAAATCCAGGATTGCCAATACCTTCGCCTGTAAAAACTATTTGTAGTGAAAACAG
>NZ_WIBH01000091.1:0-264 GCF_009495795.1 Flavobacterium sp. LMO6
CTTATTCTTGGGCTCCATCTGGTGGAACTGCTGCAACCGCTTCGGGACTATCAGCGGGTACTTATACTGTAACTGTTACGGATGCGAATTCTTGTACAGCTACACAAAGTTTTACAATTACAGAGCCTACTAATGCTCTTTCTCTAACACCAGCTTCACAAACCAATGTATCTTGTAACTCTGGATCTAATGGTTCTGCTACAGTTTCTGTTTCTGGTGGAACGGCTGGATATACTTATTCTTGGGCTCCATCTGGTGGAACTG
>NZ_WIBH01000092.1:0-262 GCF_009495795.1 Flavobacterium sp. LMO6
AGTTTTTTTTTATGGATCGTGTTGAATGAGATACACAGAGTCCGACACTTCGGACGCTGCACTTGTTGAAATTGGGGTTATGGCTTAACTGCGTTAAGTGGTAGCCTGCTGCGCAGGAGATTCGTGCTTCCGCGGAATGACAAAAGAAAGTTCAAGAGCAAGTTCAAATACGAAGTGTTGCTCGCTTTGAGAGCTAGTGGAGTGTTTATCTGGAATACCAAACGTCTTTAATAGCCCCGATGGAAGTGGAAATCTTTTTTTA
>NZ_WIBH01000093.1:0-261 GCF_009495795.1 Flavobacterium sp. LMO6
CTTATTCTTGGGCTCCATCTGGTGGAACTGCTGCAACCGCTTCGGGACTATCAGCGGGTACTTATACTGTAACTGTTACGGATGCGAATTCTTGTACAGCTACGCAAAGTTTTACAATTACAGAGCCTACTGCACTTGTAGTAACTCCAGCTTCACAAACCAATGTATCTTGTAACTCAGGATCTAATGGTTCAGCTACAGTTACTGTTTCTGGTGGAACGGCTGGATATACTTATTCTTGGGCTCCACCTGGTGGAACTG
>NZ_WIBH01000094.1:0-261 GCF_009495795.1 Flavobacterium sp. LMO6
CTTATTCTTGGGCTCCATCTGGTGGAACTGCTGCAACCGCTTCGGGACTATCAGCAGGTAATTATACTGTAACTGTTACCGATGCGAATTCTTGTACAGCTACACAAAGTTTTACAATTACAGAGCCTACTGCTTTAGTAGCAACTCCAGTATCACAAACCAATGTATCTTGTAACTCTGGATCTAATGGTTCAGCTACAGTTTCTGTTTCTGGTGGAACAGCTGGATACACTTATTCTTGGGCTCCATCTGGTGGAACTG
>NZ_WIBH01000095.1:0-252 GCF_009495795.1 Flavobacterium sp. LMO6
AACGTTTCGCGGCTTGAAAATTGTGGCGAAAAACCAGCACCAAGCCATCACAAATATACACAAAACTTTAAATTTAGCAACTGCGCCATTTCAAAAATTCCCGAAACTAGCCATATTTTTAAACCGCTGTTGTAGGCTGCATAATATTTTCGGAACTTAAAAACACAACGCAACGATTATCCGCAAAGTTCGGATTGTCACGCAACGTTAAATATCAGTTTTCAATTTCACTTCGGATTTTCTCGCAAACGT
>NZ_WIBH01000096.1:0-246 GCF_009495795.1 Flavobacterium sp. LMO6
GTCCTGCTGTTGGTGTAAACGTATAAATTGTAGTTGTTGTATTGTTTAGGGCTGGCGACCACGTTCCGTTGATTCCATTAGTAGAAGTCGTTGGCAACGCAGATAAAGTAGCGCCTGAACATATTGGTGCAACTGCAGCAAAAGTTGGTGTTACATTTGGATTAACGGCAATTGTTAATGTTGTTGTTGTAGCACATTGTCCTGCTGTTGGTGTAAACGTATAAATTGTAGTTGTTGTATTGTTTA
>NZ_WIBH01000097.1:0-241 GCF_009495795.1 Flavobacterium sp. LMO6
ATTTTGAGCCACGGATATTGATGTGCGTGCCGGGGATAATTGTTTGGGGTTCATCAGGTTGCCAGCGCATATCTTCACTGGTTTTCAGCAGCTTTTTGATGACCGGTATATAAGGGAGCTGACGGCTAAGGGCCAGTGCGCAAGCGTTTTCAAGCCGGTCACTGCCGTAGCGTTTTTGCTCACTCAGTAGCGCAAGGCAGGCGCGCTGTGCCTGAACCAGATGGTTTTTGCTGCGTTCAAC
>NZ_WIBH01000098.1:0-238 GCF_009495795.1 Flavobacterium sp. LMO6
ATTTTTTTTTTATGGATCGTGTTGAATGAGATACACAGAGTCCGACACTTCGGACCGAAGTGTCGGACGCTGCACTTGTTGGAATTGGGGTTATGGCTTAACTGCGGAATTAAAGAACAAAGGCAAGGGCAAGGGCAAGGGCAAGAACAAGTTTTATAAGCGTTACAAGTCGTGGCGATAGTCATCTGGAATACCAAACGTCTTTAATAGCCCCGATGGAAGTGGGAATCTTTTTTTA
>NZ_WIBH01000009.1:0-142644 GCF_009495795.1 Flavobacterium sp. LMO6
AAACCGCTGTTGTAGGCTGCATAATATTTTCGGAACTTAAAAACACAACGCAACGATTATCCGCAAAGTTCGGATTGTCACGCAACGTTAAATATCAGTTTTCAATTTCACTTCGGATTTTCTCGCAAACGTAATTTCAACACAAAGTTTATCGACAAAGTTCGGTTCAGGTTTCAATTATCACGCAAGATTTTTCGGTAACAATTTCATTAAATTTCTTTTGAAAAAATAGGAGAGAAGCCTTCAGCGTAAGTTCGGAAAATATGTTGCCTACAACGTTTTGTGGCTTGAATTAATGGCGAGCCAAAGCACCAAACCATTACAAATATACACAAAACTTTAAATAAAACAACTGTGCCATTGAGGATTTTCCGCAAGCCCAGCCATTAATGCAAACCGCTGTTAGCGGTAGTAGTTTTATTCAGGTTCTTCCAGTTCATCCATAAATGGCAATATATTTTCCAGCGGAATTTTTTCATTCCAATTGATTTCAATATTTAGTTTTGAAATATCACTTTTATGAATTTCTAAAAGATTTTTTGAATCTTTTGATGTCCAATAAATTTCAATCGGAATTTGAAAAGAACCAGGTGTTATAAAATCAACTTTCGCAAAAACCTTATTTCCGATTTGCTTAATTTCTGGGTCACTAATACCCACAATTAATTGAAAGTTATATTTTTCAAATTCTTTAATACCTGTACCAGTACTTCCTTTTTCTAATAATTGTCTGCTTAGTTCTTTTTGAAATGTCGGATGAAATTCATCGTTTAAAAAAATTGTCCAATCGTATGTCATATTTTTTGCGTTCCGTTTTTTACTATTACCGCTAACGTTTGACGGCTTGTGGCAGTTGCGTAAATTTAGCACTTAATTTCACAAATATAAAACTCCCAATAAATTTTCGGAGAAAATTCAAACAAAGACCAAGCCGAGCAATTGCTACAAACCGTTGTTGGCAGTAGTATTTTTACTTTTTTATATATTTTATACCAAGTATTCCTTTTTCAAAGTTTAGCTTTAATGTGTCATTTATTTTTATTGTATTACTATTTATTTTTAAATGAAATTTATTAAAATCATTTTCCCAGATAGTCTCTTTATTTTTTTTATTAAGGGCAATTAGATTATTTCCTTCAATATCAATTATTTTATACTTTTCAGTTATAGTATTTACCTTTTTACATCTATTTATATATAGAAATGAAGAAATTATTATTGGTTGAAAGAATGCAGCAAATAAAAAACCAATAATTATAGAAACGAAAACTTTATTTAATTTTTCTTCTAACGATACTTTTTTAATAACAAGTTTTAGAAAAAATAAAAATGCAATTATACCGATTACTATGAAGGAAGTTTTCCAATAGTATTTATTTTTGAAGTTACTAATATCATTATCTAGATAATAATCTTCTTGATTAGGAACAAATACAAAAAGCAATAATGATAATATAACATAATATATTATTTGAAATTTATATTTATTGAGAAGTTTTATCATTCTTATTTTTTCGACGATTCGTTTTAATATTACTGCCAACTAGTAAATAGCATCAAATATATACAACTTTTTTATATTGTAAAAATTATTCATCAAGTTTTTTCTTACTTTTTAAATCAATCATTCGGTCTAACGGACTCTGTATTTTATCTACAGCCGTTTTGGTTAAATGGGTATAAACAGTAGTCGTTTTAATACTCGAATGCCCTAAAAATTGCTGAATGTATCGTATGTCGGTGCCATTCTCAAGTAAATGAGTTGCAAAACTATGACGCAACGTGTGTACAGTTGCTTTTTTCTCTAAGCCACTTAACTTTAATGCCGTACGCATAACCTGTTGCACACTCCCTGTACTATAAGGCTCACCGGCAAACTGACCCTCAAAAACATACAACTTGCCCTTGTACAACTCTCTATACAATTGCAACGAACTAACAATAGAGTAGGGCAACATTACCATACGATCTTTCTTTCCCTTGGCATTTTTAACATGTATTTTGTGCTCCTCAAATAAAATATCACTCCATTTTAAACTCACAATTTCACTCACTCGCAATCCAGCACCATAACCAATCAATAATAGCAACTTATGTTTCGGATTATCCACCACCTTAAAAATTAGCAAACATTCCTCCATCGTCAATACAACCGGAAGTTTCTTCTCCTTTTTCGGACGCGGAAGCACAAACGTAAAATCGCGCTTTCCTAAAACTTGCTGATAGTAAAACTGAACCCCATTCACCATACTATGACCACTAGTGGCCGACAAGCCTCGCTCCATTAACGAACCTAAAAAGCGAATAATCTCCTCTCTACTCACATCCTCCGGATTCCTAAAATCAAAATAGCGCAAAAACTGAATAAAAGCACCACAATACGTACGCAAAGTAGAACTACTATAATTCAAGGCTAATAATGTATCAACCATACCACTCAAATACAAGTGGGCCTTCTCAGGAACCATATCCAGCAAACTCTTCTTTGTTTTAGACAAATCCAGCTGCTTTTTATTAGGCAAATTACGCTTATCTAAATAATTTTTCGGAAGCAATATTTCAATCTCAATCCCCGTATTCTCAAACTGCAAATGCAAAGAATCCATTACAACCGGAGCAGCCGGAAGCAAATAACAATTCTTACTCTTGCTAAAACGCATCATTGAAAACCGCTTCAATTTCTCATGAACCTGCAACACTTTAGGAACATAAACCTCCATCCATGAAACAGCTTCAGCATGAGGCAAAACCTTTATTTTTCCCTTAACAACAAAAGAATCTTTAACAAAATAATCCAATCCAAAAACCCCCGAAACACCTAAAATACCCTCAACCTCTTTTTTAACCACCTCATTCCTATAAACCATGTAACTTTTATAATTACCGTTCCAGTAAACCCCTTTAACCTTTAAAAGTTGTTTACTAATTTCATGATGAAAATGCATTTTAAAAACCCAATATTTACCTATACTTGGCAACAATTGTAACCTCAATTTATCAGAAGAAACAACAGATTGTTTATGTTCAGGATTACTCACAACAGAGCCTAACTGAAGAGCGCTTGAAGAAGCTATGGGTGAAAGGTCACGGTTATCAACACCGGTCACCAGAGTAGGAATAGAAGATTCAGTAACAACCACCAAATCTGGAAAGTGAGAACGTAATAAATGATAAGAAACCTTAGAATAATCTAAATACCAACAACGACGAGAACCACTATAAGTAGCACCTAACCGTTTTAAAACAGCAATAATTTCAAAATCCTTATCAAAAAACACCCCAATGCGATAAGCACCATGGTGAAAAATCTTCTCAATACGTATAGTTTTCATGGCAAATAATTATTTAATGGCTTATATATCACAAATATATAAAATAAAAATAAAATACCCAAACCATTGTAAAGTCAAGCGAAGTCGAGAAACACAAAACCACCACCATTGTCAAGTCGAGCGAAGTCGAGACAAAACAAAAAGCACCATTCCCACCACCGTCAGTTCGAGTGATTTTACAAAGTAAAAATGCTAATTTTTGCTTTTTAAAATTGTATCGAGAACCAGTAAAATCGAATCACCACCGTCAGTTCGAGTGATTTTAAAAGGAAAAAATGCCAATTTTTGCCTTGTAAAATTGTATCGAGAACACGTAAACCGTATATGTTTATTGTAAAATAAAACAGAACTTAACTTCTCGATACGCTTCGCACTCGAAGAGACGTGTGTCGAGAACCAGTAAAATCGCATCACCACCGTCAGTTCGAGTGATTTTAAAAGGAAAAAATGCTAATTTTTGCCTTGTAAAATTGTATCAAGAACACGTAAACCAGAATTGAGTACTTATTAAACGTAATCCCACCACCGTCAGTTCGAGTGATTTTAAAAGGAAAAAATGCTAATTTTTGCTTTTTAAAATTGTATCGAGAACACGTAAACCGTATATATTTATTTTAAAATAAAACAGACAAATACTTCTCGATACGCTTCGCACTCGAAGAGACGTGTGTCTAGAACCAGTAAAATCGCATCAACACCGTCAGTTCGAGTGATTTTAAAAGGAAAAAATGCTAATTTTTGCCTTGTAAAATTGTATCGAGAACACGAAAAATTTAATCGAGAATATCTAAAATCGCATCAACACCGTCAGTTCGAGTGATTTTAGATTTTAAAAACATAAGTTTTTTAAACCTAAAATTATATCGAGAACACGAAAAAAAACTATTTTTGTTACATGCAAATTTCATACGTTTACATACTCAAATGTTCAGATGATTCATACTACACGGGTGTTACAAGTAATTTAACACAACGAATGTATCAACACGAATCAGCTTTTTATCCAGACTGTTACACAGCATCAAGAAGACCTGTTAAGTTAGTTTTTTATGCCGAATTTACAAATATTGGTTTTGCCATAGATAAAGAAAAACAAATAAAAAAATGGTCTAGAGCTAAAAAAGAAGCTTTGATTAATGATAATTATGATGCGCTTCCTAATCTTGCTAGAAAAAAGTTTAAATAATGATTAAATCGAAAGCAAATAATTAATTCTTACCGTCAGTTCGAGTGATTTTAAAAGGAAAAAATGCCAATTTTTGCTTTTTAAAATTGTATCGAGAACACGTAAACCGTATATTTTTTTTATAAAATAAAACAGACAAAAACTTCTCGATACGCTTCGCACTCGAAGAGACGTGTGTCGAGAACCAGTAAAATCGCTTCACCACCGTCAGTTCGAGTGATTTTAAAAGGAAAAAATGCTAATTTTTGCCTTGTAAAATTGTATCAAGAACACGTAAACCAGAATTGAGTACTTATTAAACGTAATCCCACCACCGTCAGTTCGAGTGATTTTAAAAGGAAAAAATGCTAATTTTTGCTTTTTAAAATTGTATCGAGAACACGTAAACCGTATATATTTATTTTAAAATAAAACAGACAAAAACTTCTCGATACGCTTCGCACTCGAAGAGACGTGTGTCGAGAACCAGTAAAATCGCTTCACCACCGTCAGTTCGAGTGATTTTAAAAGGAAAAAATGCTAATTTTTGCCTTGTAAAATTGTATCGAGAACTAAAAAAGAGGACATGTCATATTAGGGAGATACTCCATAGATAGTGTATAGATAAAGTATGGATAGTGTATGGATAGTGTATGGATAGTGTATGTAAGATGTATACAATACTAGAAACAGTAAGATACAAAAAAAGCACTTCTAACGAAGTGCTTTTGTGGGGAGAGCAGGATTCGAACCTGCGAAGATGTAATCAGCGGATTTACAGTCCGCCCTCGTTGGCCGCTTGAGTATCTCCCCAAGCCATCTTACTTATTTGACTAAGCGGTTGCAAATATAGAATTGTTTTTCATATCAGCAAAGATATTTTTTACAATTTTTCATACTATTTTATAACTTTCTGTAAATGAAAAACATAAAAAAAATCTTCCGAAGAAGATTTTTTAATTTTATAAAAATATCAGATTATTTAGCCTCTAAAAGAGCAATTACTTTAGCACGTAATTCTTCACCTCTAAGGTCTTTTGCCACAATAATTCCATTAGCATCTAAAATAAAAGTAGCAGGAATAGCTTGTACATTATATTGTTTAGCAATAGGATCTTCCCAAAACTTAAGGTTAGAAACATGAGCCCAAGTTAAATTATCTTTAGCAATAGCCTCTTTCCATTTATCAGCATCTTTATCTAAAGAAACACCAATAATGTTTAAACCTTTTTCGTGTAATTCTTTATACATAGCCACTACGTTAGGGTTTTCTGCTCTACAAGGACCACACCAAGAAGCCCAGAAATCTATAATAGTAACCTTGCCTAAAGACTCTTTTAAAGAAACCGTTTTTCCATCAGGAGTAGGTCCAGTAAAAAGAGGAGCAGGTTTGCCTATAACAATAGCGGTCATAGCGTCTAAAGTAGTTTTAATTTTCTTACCACTTTTAGTAGCAGCCAATTCCTTACTTAAACCATTATAATACGATTTAACTTCTTCAGTAGTTAAATATTGTCTCATTAAAAAATTCTCTAACAATAATACAGATAAATAAGCATCCGGATTCTCTTTAATAAACTTTTTAGAGTAGTCATTCATTTCATCCTGAAATTTCTTATACTCTTTTAATAATTTATTTACAGTAACGGTATCATTATTAGTGCGAGCCTCTTGCATAGCAGGACCATTAGTTTTTTCAAACTTCATTACTTTTTCAGAAATCACTCTAGTTTCAGTATTAAATTTTTGAAACTTATCATTATTAGGAGTACCACCTAAAGTAGATTTATGAATCGAATCTTTAACAATTTCAACTTCAATTTTACCTTGTTCTAAAATAATAGGCAAATTAATCTCCATGTTTTCAATTCTAATAAAACCAATGTCAATACCATCGGCAATACCTTTCAGTTCAAACTTTCCGTCAGTTACAATAGCAGTGTCCTTAGCAACAGAACCTGTTTCCGTTTGTACTTCAACAAAAACTTTTTTTCCGTTTTCAACACCAGCAATTGTACCAGCAATTAAAAACTCATTATCCTTAAGATTGTTACAAGAAACAATTAAAAGAACAGAAGCAACAATAAAAACTATTTTTTTCATTTTATCTATTAAATTTCTGCAAATGTATCTAAAATAACTTATTTACAAAACATAAATAAATGTTAGAATTCGATAAAAACAAGCTATAAAGTTTTTGTAAATCAAAAATATAGTTGTAATTTTGCGCACCTTTTGGCGGATAGCGTTTCCATTAGGTATCAATCATTTAAGTAAAACACTGCTGTTGTTTTCTATTCGCATTAAGAAACGCTAGTAACACGGCATACAAATTTTTAATCAGCATGTCTGAAATTAACAAAACACAAGAAGAGTTTTTAGCGAATTTTAACTGGCACAACTTCCAAGAAGGAATTGACCCAGTAGATGAAAAAAACTTACAAGAATTTGAAGATCTAGTAACTAAAACATTCATCGCTACAGATCAAGAAGAAGTAGTAGAAGGAGTAGTAGTTAGAATTACAGAAAGAGATGCAATTGTAGACATCAACGCTAAATCTGAAGGTGTTATTTCTTTAAACGAATTCCGTTACAATCCAAACTTAAAAGTTGGAGATAAAGTAGAAGTACTTATCGACGTTCGTGAAGATAAAACAGGTCAATTAGTATTATCTCACAGAAAAGCTAGAACTATCAAAGCATGGGATAGAGTTATTTCTGCTAACGAAACAGGAGAAATCGTTAACGGTTTCGTTAAATGTAGAACTAAAGGGGGTATGATTGTAGATGTTTTCGGAATTGAAGCATTCTTACCAGGTTCACAAATTGATGTGAAACCTATCCGTGATTACGATCAATATGTGAACAAAACTATGGAATTCAAAGTAGTTAAAATTAACCACGAATTCAAAAACGTAGTAGTATCTCACAAAGCGCTTATCGAAGCAGATATTGAAGTACAGAAAAAAGAAATCATTGGTCAATTAGAAAAAGGACAAGTATTAGAAGGTGTTGTTAAAAACATTACTTCTTACGGTGTATTTATTGATTTAGGTGGAGTAGATGGATTAATCCATATTACTGACTTATCTTGGTCAAGAATCAATCACCCAAGCGAAGTTCTTGAATTAGACCAAAAATTAAACGTTGTAATCCTTGATTTCGATGACGAGAAAACAAGAATCCAATTAGGTTTAAAACAATTAAACGCTCATCCATGGGATGCTTTAGGAGCTGAATTAAAAGTAGGTGATAAAGTTAAAGGTAAAGTTGTTGTTTTAGCTGATTACGGAGCTTTCATCGAAGTTGCTGAAGGTGTAGAAGGTTTAATCCACGTTTCTGAAATGTCTTGGTCTACTCACTTAAGAAGTGCTCAAGATTTCATGAAAATTGGAGACGAGGTTGAAGCAGTTGTTTTAACTTTAGATAGAGACGAAAGAAAAATGTCTTTAGGTATCAAACAAATGACGCAAGATCCATGGACAGATATTACTTCTAAATACCCAGTTGCTTCTAAACATACAGGTATCGTTAGAAACTTTACTAACTTCGGAATTTTCGTAGAGTTAGAAGAAGGTATCGACGGTTTAGTATACATCTCTGATTTATCTTGGACTAAGAAAATCAAACACCCATCTGAATTTGTAAACGTAGGAGACAATATGGATGTTGTAGTATTAGAATTAGACGTTGAAGGTCGTAAATTATCTTTAGGTCACAAACAAACTACTGCTAACCCATGGGATAAATACGAAGATGCTTTCGCTGTAGGAACTGTTCATAACGGTACTATTGCTGAAATCGTTGACAAAGGGGCTACTGTAGAATTTGGTGACGATATCGTTGCTTTCATTCCTACACGTCACTTAGAAAAAGAAGACGGTAAAAAATTGAAAAAAGGAGATACTGCTGACTTTAAAGTTATTGAGTTCAATAAAGAATTCAAAAGAGTAGTAGCTTCTCATACAGCTATCTTCCGTGAAGAAGAAGAGAAAAACGTTAAAACTGCAGTTGAAACTTCATCAAATACTTCAGCTCAAACATCTACTTTAGGTGATAATAACGATATTCTTGCTGAATTAAAAGCTAAAATGGAAAAAGGAGGTAAATAATCTCACTTTTTGTTATGCTGTTCGCCTAGGTGAATTAGCAGCTATAAAATTAATCCCGAAAGAAATTTCGGGATTTTTTATTGTGTATTATATTTGTTTATCGTAATATTGCAATATAATAATAAGGATAATTATTGATTACCTAAGTCCGAGTATTTTTTGCTTACGATTTCACATCAGTTCGAGTGATTTTACAAAGTAAAAATGCTAATTTTTACTTTGTAAAATTGTATCGAGAACCAATTTTAATAATTATACCAATAGTAAATTTATAACATAATGGGAGCATCAAAATCAGAATCCTTTTCAGTAGAACACAACGAATTAGCAAATATATTCAAAGCTTTATCACATCCGGCTCGTATTGCTATCGTTGATTATCTATTAACTGTTGATACTTGTATTTGTGGCGATATTGTAAACGAACTGCCTTTAGCGCAACCTACCGTTTCGCAACACTTAAAAGAGTTAAAAAACGCAAATATTATTAAAGGAAATATAGAAGGTACAGCCATTTGCTATTGCATCAATCCAGATACAATAGATTTAATAGAAAATCACTTTGGCATGATTCGTCATAAGTTAAAGAATAAATGTTGTTAAGAGTAATATTCGTCACTTTGAGTGATTCATCTGAAATTTCACGTCAGTTCGAGTGTTTTTTGTGAAGTAAAACGGAACAAAAAATGTATCGAGAACAAGTGAAATAGTATCGAGAACTTTTTGAAAACAAATTAAAAAATACATTATGAAATTATCCGAAATCAAATCCGAACTAAAAAAGCTAACCACTATTGCTTTTCAATTGCCAAATGGCGAATTAGTTCCAAACCATTTTCACGTCACAGAAGTAGGGAAAATTACGAAACATTTCATCGATTGTGGTGGTGTTGTTCGCACAGAAGAAGTCGCAAACTTCCAACTTTGGGAAGCAAACGATTACGATCATAGATTGCATCCAGAAAAATTAGTACATATAATTGAATTGTCTGAATCTAAACTGCAAATACCAGATTTAGAAATCGAAGTAGAATATCAAATGAAGGAAACCATCGGAAAATTTGATTTAGAGTTCAATGGCACTAATTTTTTATTAGTATCAAAACTAACCGATTGTTTAGCAAAAGACAAATGCGGCATCCCACCCGAAAAGTTGAAAGTTAAAATAGGCGAGTGGAAGCAAAAAGAAACCTCTTGTTGCACTCCGGAATCAGGTTGTTGTTAATTTTAAAGTAAAAAATCATAGTGTACATTGTGCCTTCCTAGTGCGCTTTGTGGTTAAAATAATCAAAATATGTCAGAAAAACAACAACATTGGGAAACGGTTTTTACTACAAAAGCTGAAAATGAAGTAAGTTGGTATCAAAACGAGCCTAAAACTTCTATTCAATTAATTCAAGCTTGTAAAGTAGCTAAAGATGCCAAAATCATAGATATTGGAGGTGGAGACAGCTATTTGATTGATAGTTTATTAGAATTGGGTTATACGAATTTATTCTTGTTAGACATTTCGGCTGCTGCTATTGAACGTGCAAAAAAACGATTAGGAGATAAAGCTAAGAAGGTAACTTTTATAGTTTCCGATAGTTTGCATTTTCAATCAAATGAGAAATTTGATGTTTGGCACGATAGAGCTTCTTTTCATTTTTATACAGAAGCTAATGATATCGAACAATATAAAAAGAATGTAGTCGCAAATACCAATCAAAACGGACATTTAATAATTGGAACTTTTTCTGAAGACGGACCTTTAAAATGCAGTGGTTTGCCAATAACACAATATTCGGTTGAAAAAATGGAAGCAGTTTTCGGCGAAGATTTCGAATTATAAAATTGCTTTACAGAAGACCATGAAACACCTTTTGACACAGTTCAGAATTTCATATTTTGTCATTATAAAAAAAACTAAAAACTAAAAAAGAATCATTGTGAACATCGTGCCTTCTTAGTGCTCTTTGTGGCTAAAAAAAATCAAAATATGTTAGAAAATTTATCAAAAACCATCGAATCAATTGCAAAAATTGTAGTTTCAGAGGAACGTAAAGAAGTGTTGAATCCTTTAGTCGAATACATTCAAAATAAAGTGAATACTAACGAAGAAATTCGATTGAACTTCATTTGCACTCACAATTCCAGAAGAAGTCATTTATCCCAAATTTGGGCACAAACGATGGCGTTTCATTTCGGGATTAAAAATGTATTTTGTTATTCTGGCGGAACCGAAGCCACAGCCATGTTTCCAAAAGTTGGCGAAACCTTAGTCAATCAAGGTTTTCAAATTCAAAAGTTAAGCCAAGAACAAAATCCGGTGTATGCAGTGAAATTTGATGACAATCAACATTCTATTATCTGTTTTTCAAAAGCCTATTTCGATGATTTTAACCCTAAAACTAACTTCGGAGCCATCATGACGTGTAATAACGCTGACGAAGGCTGTCCAATGGTTTTTGGTGCAGAAGCCAGATTCCCAATCAAATACGATGATCCAAAAGCATTTGATGGAACCGATATGATGAACGAAAAATACGCTGAGAGAAGTTTACAGATAGCTTCTGAAATGTGTTTTGTGTTTTCACAAATAAAATAATTTATCAATTGTGAACATTGTGCCTTCTTAGTGTACTTTGTGGTTAATACTATAATATGAAAAAACGATTAGGATTTTTAGACCGACTTTTAACACTTTGGATTTTCTTAGCGATGCTAATTGGTGTTGCTATCGGATATTTTATTCCCAATTCTGCCAATTTTATCAACTCATTTTCGTCCGGAACTACAAATATTCCATTGGCAATTGGATTAATTTTAATGATGTATCCGCCTTTAACCAAAATCGATTTTTCTAAAGTGCCTCAAATGTTTGAAAAACCAAAGTTATTATCGGCTTCGTTTTTCATTACTTGGATTGTAGGTCCGTTTTTAATGTTTTTATTAGCTACTTTCTTTTTGAAGGACTATCCAGAATACATGATAGGGTTAATTATTATAGGAATTGCGCCTTGTATTGCCATGGTTATCGTTTGGAATGAACTTGCCGAAGGGAACCGTGAATTAACAGCTGGTTTAATAGGAATTAATAGTTTGTTACAAGTTTTCTTTTTTAGTTTGTATGCTTATTTCTATTTGGAAATCATGTTGCCTTTATTCGGAATCAAAGGGTTGGTATTAAATATTACTATTTCAGAAATTGCTCAAACCGTTGGAATCTATTTAGGAATTCCTTTTGTATTGGCAGTAATTAGTCGTTTTGCTATTAAAAAATATATCGGAGATAAGTTTTTCAATCAAACGTTTATTCCGTTTGTTTCGCCAATTACGCTTATTGCGCTTTTATTTACAATTGTAGTCATGTTTAGCTTAAAAGGCGAAATGATTGTAGATTTACCAATGGATGTTGTTCGAATAGCCATTCCACTAGTTATTTTCTTTGCAATTATGTTTTTCTTAATGTTTTTTGTTGCTAAGAAAATAGGAGCCAATTATCGAGATACAGTGGCGTTATCTTTTACCGCTTCAGGAAATAACTTTGAATTAGCGATTGCTGTTTCCATCGGAGTTTTCGGAATTAATAGCGGACAAGCATTTGCTGGCGTAATTGGACCTTTAGTAGAAGTTCCGGCTTTGATAATTTTAGTAAATGTCGCCTTTTGGTTGAGAAAGAAATATTACAAATAAAAAAAACGCTCTGTTTAAGAGCGTTTTTCGTTTTATTCTTTAATTACTTTTATCGTTTTCTGTTCCAAATCGTTTTCTAGTACAATTAAGTAAATTCCGCTTTCTAAACTAGCTAAATCTAAAGTATTAGAGGTTGAGTTTTCAAAAGATTTAGTTTCAATTAATTGACCTAATAGGCTATAAATACTTGCTTTAGTTAAAGTAATATTGTTTAAATATAAAATATCTTTAATAGGATTAGGATAGTAAGTAAACGAAGCAAAACTGTTATCATCAGCACTCAAAGTAGTAGTGATGTTAAATTGATAAGGCGTTTGGTAGTTGGTACTGGTTGGATTTGTACTTGTTAATTTTAAGAAATAATTTCCTGGTGTAAGAGATCTTGTAAAACTTAACGTATTTCCACTATTATTTTGTAAAGTACCAACAGCAGTTCCAGTTGCATCTAAAATAGTTCCACTCATGCTAGAAGTAACGATGCTGCTAACAGAAACAGTAGCATCTACATTATCCGTAATATTAAATGTAAAGAAATCGTTGTCTGCTGCCACTGGATTTTGAACGGTTGTATATCCAATGTAGTTTTTATTCGTTGTAATACCATAAGCTAGCTCTTTAAAATTAGGTTCGTCTAAGCCTTGCATCATTTGGTAAGGATATCTTGTTAATTCGGTATGATTTTCTATAATATCATAACCAGAATTAAAGTAAAATAATTTTGCCGGATAGGTTAATCCTGTTAAATACGAATTTAGATTAGAAGAAGGTTCTGGTACAACTCCATCAGTAGTAATATTACCGCCAAAAGCATTCGTAATTCGTCCAATTACACATGAAAAATCAATTAAATGATCAATTGGTTTTTGATTCAGCCCTTGAATAGTTTCTCCTAAAATACCGTTGCAATTTAAATCAACATTATAAAAATCAGGAGAATAAGAGTTGTCGTTCATGCTAGAACTATTTTGAATTTCTGTACCCCCAAATAAAAAATGACTTCCTTCACCACTATAATAGTACGTAGTTTTTAAATCTCTAATAGCTTCAGATCTAACATCAGTTCCTGTCATAAAAGCTAAAACATTATCGCTCGCATTACTTCCTCCGTTTGGTGTTCCTAGAGTTAAAAGTTTTGCTACATGATGTTGATTATCGGACTGCCAATTGTACGCGTTTTGAATGTATTCTCTAGAAGCCAAACCGCCCATACTATGTCCAACTAAAATAACTTTGTCTTTTCCAGTAACTTCCAAGACTCTTTGAACAGCAACTTTAACAGCAGCTCCTTGTTTTGCAATAGCAGCCTGATTACTTAATACCGTTGTTCCAACAGCGCCATTCGGATTTACATTAAAATTTACATAGAAATAGTCTCCATTTTGCACAAAAGATTCAAAAGCAGCAATATCGGCTCCGGCATTAGGATAAAAGTTTTTATTTGTGGTTGTATTGTTATTATCGGCATTTAAACAAAAGTCAAAACGACCACCATATGTAAAGCTGTATTGCGTATCATAATAATCGGTAGAAGTATTCCAAGTTTCCGAACTTGAATTTAATCCGTGTATAAAAATTATTGGATAAGGTAATTTACTTTCGAAAACCCTACTTGTAGTATTGTCTATTGGTGTTTTTAATGGAAAAATACTATCATTTCTGTATTCAAAGTATTCAAATTCCGAAGGTCTAGGTTTGAATTCTATTCTTTGATTTTGTGCAAATCCAATTGAAGAAACAAATAAAAAGCAAGATATTAGAAAAGAAGTAATTTTGTTCATACACATTATTTTAGGGGATAATAATGTGCAATATATAAAATATACGTTAAATTTTCTAAAATAATTTAATTTTGATGAAAATGTAATGATATGAAAAGCCCCAGAAGGAGCTTTTGTTATTCTTTATCTATAGAACCTAAAACACGTTTCATAAAATCGTTTAAGGCTGTTTTCTTGTCAGTACCTTTTTTTATTGCTTGATGTACTTCAAGTGCACCATACATGTTTGAAATTAATTCAGCAATTACATCTAATTCTTCATCTTTTAGAGCAGATACTTCGCATAGATTTTCTAAAACTTCTATTGTTTCTACCAAATAATCTTGATCGTTATCTTCAATAAATTGAGTTAACTGTTTTATAATAGGTAATTTCATTTGTTTTTTGTTTAAAAGTTTATAAGGTTAAGAGTTTAAAAGTTTAGAAGGGTTTTTGAGTAATTGATTTGAAGCTAATAAATACCTACTATATTACTTTTAACCCAATAAAAACTTAAACTTTTAAACTACTTCTGCTACTAATTCCGCTAAAACTTCTGCTTTATTAGTTTGTGTTTGATTTACTAATGCACCATTTTTAAAAGTAGCAAACGTAGGTAAATTATCTACTTTGGCTAATTTTCTTGATTCTGGAAATTTTTCAGCATCTACAATTACAAATGCAATTGATTCATTCTGAGAAGCCATCATTTTGAATTTTGGTTTCATGATACGACAATTTCCACACCAAGTAGCAGAAAATTGTACTACAACAGTTTCGTTATTTGCAACTACTTCTGCTAAATTATCTTGTTCTATTTCTGTAAACATAATTTTAAATTTCAATTTCAATAGCAATATCAAGTTTCAAATATTTAATTTTAGATATTGCTATTGATTTTTGTTATTGATTAATGTGAAGCTAAGTAAGCAGCAGTACTATTTCTATCAGCACTCATTGCATCTTTTCCTTCTTCCCAGTTTGCAGGACAAACTTCTCCTTTAGTTTGAACGTGTGTGTAAGCGTCTACTAATCTTAAATATTCATTTACATTTCTTCCTAATGGCATGTCGTTTACACTTTCGTGGAAAATTTTACCATCTTCGTCAATTAAATAAGTAGCTCTAAATGTTACGTTAGATCCTTCTAAGATTTCGTCATTTAAATCATCATTGTATACCCATTCTGCATCTAAAATATCTAAAGCAGCAGATAAATTACGAGTCGTATCCGCTAATAAAGGATAAGTTACACCTTCAATTCCACCATTATCTTTTGCTGTATTTAACCATGCAAAGTGTACTTCGTTAGTATCACAAGAAGCGCCAATTACCATTGTGTTTCTTTTTTCAAATTCACCTAAAGCCGCTTGAAAAGCATGTAATTCTGTTGGGCAAACGAAAGTAAAATCTTTAGGATACCAGAACAATAGTACTTTTTTCTTGTTTTTTGTAGCTTCTTCTAAAACGTTAATTCTTAAATTATCTCCCATAAAAGAGATTGCATCAACTGTAATGTTTGGGAATTTTTTTCCTACTAATGACATAATTTTATTTTTTAAGATTATTATTAATTTTCTTGATACAAATTTACGAATAAAAAAACCACTACTTAATTTAAGTAATGGTTAATTTTTATATAAAAATAGATTTTCTTTATAATATTCTTATTCTTTAATATCTGAAACCAATTGTTTGATTTTAATATTAAACGCTGCAAAAATTAAAGTCATAAACGGACTTAGATAGTTAAAAATCGCATACGGAATATAATCAAACGTAGAAACTCCTAAAGCTCCTGACTGGTAGGCTCCACAAGTATTCCATGGTATTAAAACCGAAGTTACTGTACCAGAATCTTCTAATGTTCTACTCAAGTTTTCTGGTGCTAAACCTTTGTCTTTATAAGCCTTTGCAAACATTTTTCCAGGTACAACAATAGCTAAATACTGATCTGAAGCTGTTATGTTTAAAGCCAAACAACTTCCAACAGTTGAAGCAAACAAACCAAAAGTGGTATGTGCTAATTTTAATAAAAACTGACTAATTCTTGCTAAAGCACCAATAGCGTCCATAATACCTCCAAAAACCATTGCACATAATATCAACCAAATAGTGCCTAACATTTTTTCCATTCCTCCAGCTGTAAACAAATCAGCTAATGTTTCATTTGTAGTAGGTATTACTGTTTTAGTTGTAATGGCATTCATGACTCCTTTATAACCGGTTGCAAAAGTTAATTCAGTTCCACCAGAAAGCATTAAAACAATATTAGGTTGAAAAATTAATGCAAAAACACCACCTAATAAAGTTCCAATTAATAAAGCAATTAAGGGTTCTGTTTTTTTAATAATTAAACCTATCACAATAACAGGGACTAAAAATAACCAAGGTGTAATGTTGAATGATTTTTGAATATCTGTTAATAAAGCTTCAGTATTTGCAATTCCAGTTGTTTTAACGGTTAATCCTAAAATCACAAAAATGATTAATGTAATAATATAAGTAGGAATAGTTGTTAAAGTCATATATCTAATATGAGTAAACAAATCGGTTCCAGCCATGGCAGGAGCAAGGTTGGTTGTGTCTGACATTGGAGATAATTTATCACCAAAATAGGCGCCAGAAATTACGGCACCAGCTACCATTCCTAAATCAAATCCTAATGCACCACCAATTCCAATTAAAGCGATACCAACAGTTGCAGATGTAGTCCATGAACTACCAGTAGCAATAGAAATTACAGAGCATATTATTAAAGTGGCTGGTAAAAAAATGGTAGGATTTAAAATTTGTAATCCATAGTATATCATAGAAGGAATAATTCCGCTAATTAGCCAAGTTCCGGCTAAAGAACCAACCATTAATAAAATTAAAATGGCTCCAGCTGTTGATTTTATGTTTTCTGCTACTTCATCAAGCATTTTTTTATAAGACACTTTATTAAAAAAACCAACAATTGCCGCAACTGCTGCTCCTAATAATAAAACAAACTGATTGCTTCCACCAAGTGCTTCATCTCCATATATGTATACATTATAAGCTAACATGCCTATTAACGCAATTACTGGAATTATGGCTTCAAAAATATTTAGTTCTTTGTTTTGTATGATTTTTGTATTCATTTAGTTTTATTTGAGTCTGCAATATAGAAAAATCAAATTTCACAACAAAGTATCATTAAAATAAAAAATCCGATTCATTACTAAATCGGATTTAAGTGAATTTATTTGGAAAGAATTATAAAACACCTAATTCAACCATACATTGTTTCATCATTTGATAGGTTCTTTCTATATCGTTATCTAAACCTATAGAAAAACGAATTAAACCATCGGTTAGTCCCATTTCTACTTGCTCTTCCATAGGAATTTCAGATGAAGTTGAAGTCCCAGGAGCACTGAATAATGTTTTGTAGAATCCTAAACTTACCGCTAAATATCCTAAATTACGTTCTTGCATTAATTCCATCAATGCATTTGCTTTTTCTAAAGAACCGGCATCAATTGTTAGCATTCCTCCAAATCCATATTCTGGATTTATCATCTTAGCATATATTTCATGACTTGGATGACTTTTTAACCCAGGATAAACCGTTTTTAATCCATCTTTTTCAAATTTATCAGCTAAATAAGTGGCATTATAACTGTGTTGTTTAATTCTGATATGTAATGTTCTCATGTTTTTCATTACACTTGCAGAACGCATACTATCCATAGTAGGACCTAAAAGCATACTAGCTCCTGAATTTACGTTTTTTAAATCGTTAATAAATTCTTGTGAAGCACAAACTACACCACCAACAGTATCGCTACTTCCGTTAATATATTTTGTTAAAGAATGTATTACGATATCGGCTCCAAGTTTTATAGGAGAAACAGATAATGGTGAAAACGTATTATCGACAACTAATTTTAAATTGTGTTTTTTTGCAATTTTAGAAAGTTCTACTAAGTTAGCCACTTCTAATAAGGGATTACTAACTGTTTCGCAATATAAAACCTTGGTATTAGGAGTAATAGCCGCTTCAACTACATCTAATTTTGTAATGTCAACAAATGTAGTTTTGATACCCATTCTTGGAACGAAATTCTTTAAAAAAGCATAAGTTCCTCCATAAATAGTTCTACTTGAAACGATATGATCGCCGTTTCCACATAATTGTAAAAGCGTAGGAGTAATAGCGCCCATTCCAGAAGCAGAAACGTTTGCCGATTCTGTTCCTTCCATTGCTGCTAATGCCTTGTCTAAGTATAAATTACTTGGAGATGAATGACGAGAATATAAGTAACATCCTTCTGCATTTCCTTCAAATGTATCAAACATGGTTTTTGCTGAAAGAAATGTATAGGTAGAACTATCTGAAATTGAAGGATTTACGCCTCCAAACTCACCAAAATATTGTAAATCTTGAATTTTGTCTGCTGGATTAAAATTTTCCATAACTTATAAGTTTAGTTGTTTATTTTAAATCAAAACTAATAATTGATAAATTATAAATCAATGTTTAGATAATAAATTAGAAAATATATCTATTTTTGTTTTAAAAAGTAGTTTAAATTTCTAAATAATTTTCATTTTACTTACATTTGCCGACAACAAACAACAACCAAACAACACAACTAACAATGGATGCTATTGATAAAAAATTATTAGGATTACTCCAAAACGACACCAAGAAGACAACGAAGGAACTTTCTATGGTTTTAAATCTTTCTGTAACTGCAGTTTATGAACGAATTAAAAAACTAGAAAGAGAAGGTGTTATTAGTAAATATGTAGCAATTTTAGACAGAATTAAGGTAGAAAAAGCCTTTGTTGTTTTTTGTCATATTAAATTAATACAACACACTAAAGATTTCGTAACTACGTTTGAAAATGAAGTAGTAAAATTAAATGAAGTTTTAGAATGTTTTCACGTGAGTGGAGATTATGACTACATTTTAAAAGTATGTGTAAAAGATATGGAGGAGTATCGAGAATTTATGGTTACTAAATTAACGGCTTTACAGCATATTGGAAGTACGCATAGTTCCTTTATGATTGGTGAAGTTAAAAACACCACAGCTTTTACTTTATAAAAAGCTATAATAATTTACCAAAAATCTAACAAAGAATTAATTCAAAAAGCGTTACTTTTGTATCCGAATTTAAGTCAAACAACAAACTTTATATAAAATCATGAGTCAATTTGATGTAACCATTATCGGTTCTGGACCTGGAGGATATGTTTCAGCAATCCGTTGTGCCCAATTAGGTTTTAAAACTGCTATTATTGAAAAATATTCTACTCTAGGAGGAACGTGTTTAAATGTAGGATGTATTCCTTCTAAAGCATTATTAGCTTCCTCGCATCATTATGAAGAGTTGCAACACTTTGCAGACCACGGAATTGAAGTTTCTGGCGATGTTAAAGTGAATTTAGAAAAAATGATTGCTCGTAAACAAGCAGTTGTGGATCAAACTTCGGGTGGAGTTAAATATTTAATGGATAAAAATAACATTACTGTTTTTAACGGAGTAGGTTCATTTGAAAGTGCTACTTCTGTAAAAGTAACTAAAGAAGATGGTTCTTCGGAAATCATCGAATCTAAAAATATTATTATTGCTACAGGTTCTAAACCTTCAAGTTTGCCTTTTATCAAATTAGATAAAGATAGAATCATCACTTCAACTGAAGCTTTGAAACTGAAAGAAGTTCCAAAACACTTAGTAATTATTGGTGGTGGTGTTATCGGAATCGAATTAGGTCAAGTGTATTTACGTTTAGGAGCGCAAGTTTCTGTAGTAGAATTCATGGACAGAATTATTCCAGGAATGGACGCTTCTTTGTCAAAAGAATTGACGAAAGTGTTGAAAAAACAAGGAATGAAATTCTACACGTCTCACAAAGTGCAATCGGTAGAAAGAGCTGGAGATGTAGTTACGGTAAAAGCAGAAAATGCTAAAGGAGAAATCATCACGTTAGAAGGTGATTATTCATTACTTTCTGTAGGTCGTCGTCCTTATACAGATGGATTAAATGCGGATAAAGCAGGAGTAAAAGTTACAGATAGAGGTCAAATCGAAGTAAATGATCATTTACAAACTTCGGCTTCAAATGTTTATGCCATTGGTGATGTGGTTCGTGGAGCAATGTTAGCACACAAAGCGGAAGAAGAAGGGGTAATGGTAGCTGAAATATTAGCTGGACAAAAACCACATATCGATTATAATTTAATTCCTGGCGTAGTGTATACTTGGCCAGAAGTTGCCGCTGTTGGTAAAACAGAAGAGCAATTGAAAGCAGAAGGTGTAGCTTACAAAGCAGGAAGTTTCCCATTCAAAGCATTAGGAAGAGCTAGAGCAGGAGGAGATACTGATGGATTTGTAAAAATATTAGCGGATGCAAAAACAGATGAAGTTTTAGGAGTTCATATGATTGGAGCAAGATGTGCTGATTTAATTGCAGAAGCAGTAACCGCTATGGAATTTAGAGCAAGTGCAGAAGATATTTCAAGAATGTCACACGCACACCCAACGTTTGCAGAAGCTATCAAAGAAGCCGCATTAGCAGCTACTGATAACAGAGCATTGCATGTGTAATTGATTATTCACAATAAATGAAAAGCCCAAATTTCAATTGAAATTTGGGCTTTTTTGTTTTATTTTAAAATAGCGAGTAATTATAAATAGTTTTTTTAAGTTGATTTTAATGTCCCATGGCTTTGCGATGTAACCGAATCTTTCGGTTAAGCACTGAATTCAAAGATACAAAACCAACTTCAAACTAAGTCCAAAACCCACAATCTTGCAAAACCTGTGTTTGCAGCAGGTGTTATTCTCCTTCGCTATAATTTTTTAGAATTTCAGAGTTTAATTCTTCCGATTTTCCAGTTAATTCCTCGATTAGTTTATAAACAAGTGTATTAGGATTATAAGTTGCGAAATTTTCTCCATTTATTCGTAATGCTAAATCTTTTGCCCACTTTATGGCTAATTCTTGATTTCCATATTTCTCTAATAAACTATACATATTTGTAGCGTTTTTCTTGTACTTGAATGGATTCTTTTTTGATTTTAGTTTTTCATTAATTGCTACTTCAATAGATTTTTGATATTCAGTTCTTTTCATTGCCGTAATTCTGTTGTGAAAATGAAGTAAATACCAAAGTTCAAAGGCTTCGTTGCTCCAAGCACATTCAATCCCGTGAGCTTTTGCTTTGAGTATCGCACTATTAAATGAGCTTTCTTTGAAACTATCTCTATCAAATACAGCCCAAACTCTGTCAAACTTTTGTTTTGAATTGTTTTTTAATTCTATTGCTTTTTCTACAACTTTTAGAGTACTAATACCTCCGCCATCATATTCAATGTCGTAAATTACTTTACCTACTTTTTTAGGAAAAGATTTAAAATAATTTGGTTCAGTTTTTTCACCCTCACAAACAATAAGGAAATATGTCACAAGTTCTCTTTCTGTTTTCTTTTTTGTTTTTTTTGAAAACCTTTTTTGTAGAGAATTATCTATTTTAATTACTCTTGCCATAAATAAAATTAATTTGTAATGAATGGAATTGCACCATAGCGTCCTCTGATATAATTTTTTTCTAAATTTGAATCATTCCTTACTTTAGAACCATCTGGTAAATTAATTTCATATAAAGAATACAAGTCTGTTTGTTCAAACATGTCTTTTTCAGTGAACCAAATCTGATCTCTCCTAAACAATTCACTACTTAAAAGATTTGTGTCATGTGTAGCAAAAAGTAATTGAGCATTATTAATGTTAATTTTTGGGTCATTAAATAAATTTACAATGTGAATAGTAATTAATGGATGAAGTTTTGCGTCTAATTCATCAATAATTAAAAGTTTACCTAAACTTAATGTGTCAAAAATTGGACCTGATAAATCAATAATTTTATTGGTTCCTTGAGATTCGTTTTTATCTTTATCAAATAATACTGTGTCTACAATGTTACCTTTTTTATCAAATTTATTATGAACTGTTTTTAAAACAACTTGTTTCTTTCCAGACAATTCTTTAATTAATTTTGCTTTTACATTTTTAGAAATAATTTCAGGAAGTTCATTGAGGTCAATTTCATTTTCATTTGTAATAATTTCTTTAAATCCTAATTTTAATGTTTGAAAAAATCTTAATGATTTTTCACATCCTTCAAGTTTTTTATGCAGCATTCTAGTTGTGAACCCATTATAGTCTTTGTGAGTAATTCCTGAAAGAACATTGTAGCTTCTAAACCATTCAATAATACTTTTCGAAATTTCACCTCCAAGTTGTGCAACTAAAGAAATAAATAATCTATTGTCATTAGTTGATGATTCTTTATTAATTCCTTCTTTGAAGTTGTCTGATACACCGATTCCTTGAATTGTTCTAATGAAATATGGCTTTTCTGTTTTTGAATTTTTACCAATAAATAACCATTCATTTTCAATTTGATTTAAATTGTATTCAAAACCATATCGGTATCTTTTATCATCAATAATAAAAATGATTTCAAAATGAGTAGGTTCTAATTCGCTAAACTCATTTAGTAAAAAAGGAGTATATTCTAATTCATCATAATCATTTAGTTTGACTGAATTAATTACATTATCCCTCATACTGTCTAGAGCTTTTAGCAAATTACTTTTACCACTTGAATTAGCACCATAAATTACAGCTGATTTTAATAACTTAATTTTATTATATGAAGAAACATTTTCTTTTAATTCAGAAATTCCTTTTGCTTCAAAACTTAAAGTTTTTTTCTCATAAAACGACAAATAATTTCCTACTGTAAATTCTACTAACATAATATGTAATTTGAGATTATGTTGCAAAAGTATAAAATATTTTACTTTAAGGTAATAAAAAAAGCTTAAAATTGAGATTTTTTCTCAATTTTAAGCTTTTTCTTTAAATACTTTCTGCCAACTTGCTTATACGTATGACAAAACCATATTCTGCTCCCCATTTTTTAGGTGCTTAAGTCAGATAAAATTCAGTTTAATATTTTTTATTTTTAATTATGCTTTCACAATTTCTTTAAAACCATCCCAATTAGCATAAATTAAAAACACATTAGCAAATAAGATAGCTGCTGCCATTGGAATATCGGTGCCAGTTACAACTACGTGAATTAGAAAAATATTAATGCTTATTGGTAATAAAATGATAGTTCCTAATCGAACAAACTTACCGCTTACTAACATTAATCCTGCTAATAATTCAATAGCTTTTGCTACCGGGAAAATGTATTTTGAAGCCATAAATCCAGCCATTAGAGTAGCTAAATCTCCTGTTGGTTCTGGTTGCTCTGGACCAATTTTGAAAAAATAAGAAATAGAAGCAAAAAGCATCATAGCTCCTAAAAGCACTCGAACAATAATAGTTGCAATTTTCATAATTTGAATAGTTTTTGGTTAGTTAATTCAAAGATAATGAAATTATTAAACAATAAACCACCGGTTTCCTGATGGTTTTTTCTTACTTTTTCAAAAACTTCTTATATCCAAAGAATCCTAGAAAACCTAGCAAGGCAAATGGCCAAAGCACTACAACAAACGAAATAATGTTTTCTAACATAAACCAACCCGTTTTTATACTATCCCAAATTTGTAACCCAATATTTGGTCGGTAAGCGTTGATGCTTTTTTCATTAGCCACCATTTCTTGTTTGATGCTTTCATCTTGGTAAATGTTTAGTGTTAAAGTGCTAAAGTTCACTTGGTCTTGTAACGATAAATTCTGCAATTTTGAAGCGTCATTTTGTTCTTTTTTAGCCTCTAACGTTTCTTCCGCTTTTACAACTTGATTCAGTTTCTTTCCTTTCGAATCAATAGCATTCTCAAATCGTTTTTCTGAAGAATTACTTCTTTTTTGAGCTAATTCATTGGACAACATTTGTAAGGAAACATCATCTGCTTTGATAATGCGATAATCTAAAAAGTGTATCTGTTTTGCAATGGTTTTAATCACGGTATCCATTTTGGTATTTGGAACACGAATGGTAATGTTGTTATCCACTTTATATTTGGTTGTTACTAAAGTGCTATCCTGACTCACTTTGGTTCGGTCTTCGCTGTGAATGTTGCTTTGTAAGTTTGTGTACGTTACAAATCCTCCAAATTTCGTAGTAGCATCTTCAATAGCATAAGTCGATTTGGCAACATTCTTGACTTTAAATTTTACATCGGCCGTTCGTACAAATTTCCGATTGCTGTTTTTGTTTTCAACGGCAGCCGATGAGGAAATAACACTCGTACTATCTGCTATTGCACTTTCTGAATAGATTGCGTTTTCTTCTCTGTGATCTGCTGCTTCTTTACAAGATAGGACAATACCAAGCGCTAGTAAAGTCAATACGATTTTGGTGTTTTTGTTCATAAAAATTCATTTTTAAGTTATTGATTAATTGTTTTTAATACGAGTAGTTTTAGAATCAATACAAATGAATTTTTAATGGGTTAGTTATAGAGACAAGAATAAAAATCGTGCCAAATTTTAAGCAATTGTACTATTTTCAACAACTATTTTTTTGTTGTACTTTTACGAAGTAAATTTTCCAATTTGAGAACAGTAATTACAAAAGATATTTCGCATTTTTCCGACTTTAAAAACCAACTTTTACATTGGGCCAACCAACACAGAGAAGTTGTTTTTTTAGATTCTAACAATTATCATCAGCAATATTCAAGTTATGATGCAGTTTTAGCTGTTGATGCTTTTACATCTATTAAAACCGATTACGAAAATGCTTTTCAAGATATGTATCAATACCAAAGCCATACTAAAGACTGGTTGTTTGGTTATTTGTCCTATGATTTAAAAAACGATACTGAAGATTTACATTCCAATAATTTCGATGGTTTAGCATTTCCAGATTTGTTTTTCTTCCAACCTAAAAAGTTGTTTTTAATCAAAGAAAATGAAGTTGAAATTCAATATTTACGAATGTGTGATGACGAAATTGAATTAGATTTCGAAGAAATCAGTACAATTATTTCTGTCAATGTCACACTGAGCGAAGTCGAAGTGCAACAACGAATCCCAAAAGAAAATTACCTTTCCAAAGTTTCAAAAATGCTCGAACACATTCATCGTGGCGATATTTACGAAGCCAATTTTTGTATGGAATTTTATGCCGAAAATGCCCAAATTGAACCTTTGGAAATTTACCAAAAACTAAATGCTATTTCCGAACCACCATTTGCGGTGTATTTCAAAAATAATTTTCAGTATTTACTTTCCGCTTCACCAGAACGTTATTTGCGAAAAGAAGGAACCAAAGTTATTTCCCAACCGATCAAAGGAACAGCAAGAAGAAGTTTCGATTTAGAACAAGACAAACAATTAAAATCTGATTTAGCTCAAAACGAAAAAGAACGTTCAGAAAACATCATGATTGTGGATTTAGTTCGAAATGATTTATCGCACACCGCTACAAAAGGAAGTGTTCAAGTGGAAGAATTATGTCAGATTTATACGTTTAAGCAAGTCCACCAAATGATTTCTACAATCGTTTCTGAAGTTGAAAATACGACTTCGCCAATTGAAATTTTAAGAACCACTTTCCCAATGGGAAGCATGACTGGAGCGCCAAAGATTTCGGCTATGCAAATTATAGAAGAATTGGAAGAAACAAAGCGAGGTTTGTATAGTGGAGCAGTAGGTTATTTTACTCCAACAGGCGATTTTGATTTCAATGTCGTCATCAGAAGTATTTTATATAATGCTAAAAATGAATATCTTTCGTTTTCTGTAGGAAGTGCCATTACATCTCAATCTACTCCAGAACTAGAATATGAAGAATGTTTGTTGAAAGCAAAAGCAATGTTTGAGGTTTTAAAATAAAAATAGTATGAAAAAAATATTCTTTGTTTTAATTGTTGTTACGATTCTTTTTTCATGTAAATCTTCTATTTCAGAAGTAAATCATATAATTGATAAAGAATTCGAGATTTATAAAGTTGCCAATTCAAAAGCTACTTTGGTATTATTCCCTTGTTTTCCATGTGATATTGAAAATACAAAGAATGAATTTCCAATTATTGAAGAAGCGAATAAGAAAGGCATTTCTGTTGTTTTAATGAATTATAATTTTAAACTTTATTTGAAGGATAGTGAATTGCAAAATTTGTCTAATCACCTTAATTCAATTTTTGAAAATAATATATTAAGTACTGATAATGTTTGTATTGGCGGATTTTCAAGCGGTGGAAATGTTACTTTGTTACTAAGTAATTATTTGATTAAAGAACGATATTCAATTCAACCCAAAGGAGTTTTTATTGTTGATTCTCCTGTAGATTTATTAGGTTTATATAAAGTTTCAGAAAAAAGTATTATTACAAATTTCTCAAGTGAATCAGTTGAGGAAGCAAATTGGATAATTGATACATTTAATTCTGAGTTTGGTAATCCAAAAGATTCCATTTCATTATATGAGAAACTATCGCCTTACACTCGAGAAACCAATACTATTACTAATTTAGAAAATCTTAAAAAATTAAAAATTAGGTTATATACCGAACCCGATTTTGATTGGTGGTTAACAAATCGTAAAAACCAAAAAGATGAGATAAATTCATACTTTATTGAACAACTTTATAATGATTTAAAAAATAATGGTTTTAAAAAAATAGAATTAATTAATACTAAAAATAAAGGTTATAGAGCTGATGGCACAAGACATCCACATTCTTGGGCTATTGTAGATAAAGAGAATTTACTCAATTGGGTATTAGAGAAAAATTAATTCCTTATTTTTGGTCATGCTAATAAAATTCACAAAACATATTCAATCCCATTTTTCTTTTTTGCAAAGAGACAAATTTTATATTGCAGTAAGTGGCGGAATAGATAGCATGGTTTTATTGCATTTGTTTCAACATTTTCAGTTTTCGTTTGGTGTTTTACATTGTAATTTTAAATTACGTGGCGAAGAAAGCGATGCTGATATGCGTTTTATTCATGATTATTGTGAAGAAAATAACATTCAGTTGCGTATTGGTTTTTTTGAAACGGAAATGATTGCAAAAGAGCTTAAAGAATCCATACAAGTTACCGCTAGAAAATTAAGATACAACTGGTTTTATGAGCAAATGGTAGAAAATGATGTACAGTTTGTAGCAACAGCGCATCATTTAGATGATAGCTTGGAAACGTTTTTAATTAATTTGTCAAGAGGAACAGGAATTGATGGCTTAACAGGAATTCCAGAAATTAACGACCAAATAATAAGACCATTATTACCATTTTCAAGAGAAGAAATTGAACAGTATGCAAAAGTAAATAATATTCAATGGCGAGAAGATGCTAGCAATGCAACTACTAAATATTTGCGAAACAAATTACGACACGATGTTGTTCCTATTTTAAAAGAAATAAATCCCGAATTTTTGTCTTCATTTCAAAAAACTATTAGTCATTTGAATGATACAAAAGGAATGGCTGATGATGCTTCGTATATTGTGTACAAAGAAGTGGCAACTGAAATTGAAGATACCATTAATTTTGATTTGAATAAATTACTCCAAATTCCAAATTATAAAACCTATTTGCATTCCTTTTTAAAACAATATGATTTTACAGCGTGGAATGATATTTATGATTTAGTTACAGCACAATCCGGAAAGCAAGTGTTTTCTAATACGCATGTTTTATTAAAAGATCGTAATAAATTGATTCTTTCTGAAAGAAAAGCTGCAAGTAATAATGAAGTTTATTTTATTGATTCGATTGAAAGTAAAGTTAATATTCCCTTAAAACTTTCCATTACAAGGTTTTCAGGGGGTAAAGATGTAAATTCAAATTGTATATTTGTAGACGAAGATAAAATCAAGTTTCCGCTTACTATTAGAAAATGGCAAGAAGGAGATGAGTTTTATCCTTTTGGAATGACAGGAAAAAAGAAATTGAGCAAATATTTTAAAGATGAGAAATATTCGCTTTTAGATAAAGAAAATCAATGGCTTTTATGTTCTGCAGACCAAATTGTTTGGGTTATTGGCAAGCGAGCTGATAATCGCTTTAAAACACTAAAAACAACACAAAATAGTTTAAAAATAGAAGTTAAATAATGAGAAAACTTACCTACATTTTATTGTTATTCGCCTTTGTTGCTCAAGGTCAAATTATAAATCCAGTAAAATGGAAAACCAAAGTGGTTCAAAAATCGGAAACTGAATTTGAATTAGTAATGGACGCTACTATTGAAAAAGAGTGGCACATGTATTCACAATTTACTCCAGAAGATGGTCCATTGCCAACAGTATTTGATTATAAAAATGCTAAAGGAAATTTTTCCTTAGTTGGAAAAACTAAGGAAAGTGCATACAAAAAAGTATTTAATGATATTTTTGAAGTAGATGAATATTATTTTGCAAATACAGCCCAATTTAAGCAAGTAATTAAAGTTACAAACGTCCAACTTAAAGAAGTTAAGGTATACGTTGAATATCAGGTATGTAAAGAACAATGTATCCAACAAGACGAAACATTTACTTTTAAATTACCAGAAATAAAACCAATTGTTGCAGATTCACAATCAGTTGAAACGCCTTTATCAGATGTAAATACAACAGATTTAACTTCTATAAATAAAGAAAATAGTAGTATTGAAAATTCAGAAGACAGCAAAGAAGTTGCTGTAACTGAAATTAATGCGGAAGAAAAAGAAGAAGAAAAAAGCTTGTGGGGAATTTTTATTTTAGCCTTTTTAGGTGGTTTTGCGGCTTTGCTTACGCCTTGTGTATTTCCAATGATACCAATGACGGTAAGTTTCTTTACGAAACAAAGTAAAACCAAAGCCGCAGGAATAAAAAATGCCTTTATATATGGAATTTCAATAATTGTTATTTACGTAGGTTTAGGAATGATAATAACAGCTTTATTTGGAATTGATTCCTTAAATGCTTTATCAACTAATGTATGGTTTAATGTTATCTTCTTTGTTATTTTAATAGTTTTTGCCGCTTCATTTTTAGGCGCATTTGAAATTGTTTTACCAAATTCATTTTTAAATAAAATTGATAGACAAGCAGATAGAGGTGGAATCATCGGAATTTTCTTTATGGCATTAGCTTTAGCAGTTGTTTCGTTTTCTTGTACAGGACCAATTGTAGGTTCGTTATTAGGAGAATCAGCAAGACAAGGTGGAATAGGACCAATTGTAGGAATGTTAGGTTTTTCATCTGCAATTGCATTACCATTTATGTTGTTTGCTATGTTCCCTGGTTGGATGAATTCATTACCAAAATCGGGAGGATGGTTAAACACCGTTAAAGTGTCTTTAGGATTTTTAGAATTAGCATTTGCATTTAAGTTTTTATCGAATGCCGATTTAGTTTTACAAACGCATTTATTAGAAAGAGAAGTGTTTTTAGCAATTTGGATTGCTGTTTTTGGAGCTTGGGCATTGTATCTTTTTGGAAAACTTATATTACCTCATGATAGTCCAATGACCCATATTTCAGTGGGACGATTATTTGTTGCTTTATTTGTAACAACGTTTACCATTTATTTAATTCCGGGATTATGGGGCGCACCTTTAAAAATATTGAGTGGCTTTACACCGCCAATGACCTATAGCGAAAGTCCGAATGGAGTAGGTTACCAAAATGCATTTAACGGAACAACTGAAGCAACTTCTTTACCAGAAAATGCACATATAGGTCCGTTAGGAATAACTGCATTTCATGATTACGAAGAAGGATTAGCTTATGCAAAAAAAGTAAACAAACCTGTTTTATTAGATTTCACAGGACATGCATGTGCTAATTGTAGAAAAATGGAAGAAAATGTGTGGTCTGATGCTGAAATTTTAAAGATTTTAAAAAATGAAATTGTATTAATTTCATTGTATGGTGATGATCAACGCGAATTACCAAAAGAAGAGCAATACGTTTCTAAATCAGGAAGTGAAGTAACTACTATTGGAAAAAAATGGAGAGAATATCAAATAGAACGATATAACATTAATGCCCAACCTTATTATGTGGTTTTAGATACAGAAGGCAAAGATATTTCGAAGCCAGTTGGCTATACACCTGATGTTACAGAATATAAAACATGGTTGAAAGAAGGTATTTCAAAATTCAAAAAATAAATCAAATCCCGAGTAATCGGGATTTTTTTATTCCACAATTTTTTCAATATAATCTGAATTTAAAAGATATAACGCTCCCATATATTGTAAGTTAAAGGAAACTAAATCGCCTACTTTATAGTTATTTTTAGAATAACTAATATCAATAACAGTCATATCTGAACTGGAATCGATTATTGTTATCGTTTCATCGGTTGGTGATAAATATTGAGGTTGCATGTCTAACAAACCAAAATCTAAAATAGCACGTAACGAAGTTTCACTTAAATCTACATTTTCATCTATTTCAAAAGTATTTCCAGCAACATTTTCACCTAATTCACCCGTTGGGTTATTTGGTTTTTCAGTTATTTCAATGATTTCGGCATAGAGTTTAAAAACATCATGATGCATGCCTTCAATGGTTTCACCTGTAAATAAATCTTTTCCAAAAAATAACGCTTCTCCAATTCTAAAATGATTAACAGCCATTGGTCTGGCATTCTTTAATAGTAAAGGAACAGCAACTGAAGTTCCGCCTGAAACCCAAGGAATTTTTACATTAAATTTAGCTTCAATCAATTGTTTGTACAAGCTCAATTGAATTAATTTATCCTGAGTAGGCATAACACCACTTAAACAATTTAAATTAGTTCCAATTCCTCTTATTTCGATATTTGGTAAACTAAAAACTTGTTCGTAAAACGATATTAATTCTTCTCCTAATACGCCTTCACGCAAATCACCCATTTCAATCATAATAATTATTTTATGGGTTTTTTCTTGTCTTTTAGCTTCTTCAGATAATAATTTAATGGTATAGATTTCAGTATTAAAACTTACATCGGCAAATTCCACTATTTTTTTAATGTTTAGTTTTGATGGAGGTTTTATATATACGGTTTGGACATCTGGATTTAGTTTTTTTATCTTTTTTAAATTACTAATTCTAGAGTCGTGCATTTCTGTAACGCCTAGATCTAATAGTTCTTTTAAATAAATGGTATTCCCACACAGAATCTTAGTTACAATTCCCCATTCGATGTTTCGTTCTTTAAACAACGTATTTAAGAAGCTATAATTATGTTGTAATTTGGTTTTATATAATTTTAAAAAAGCCATATTTATTTTGTTAAACGCATTTCTAAATACTTGTTTGTAAAACCTAATTTTTCATAAAGCAATTTTGCTGGATTGTTTGGTTCTACATGTAATGCAATATTTCCTTCAACAGATGCTATTGCTTTTTGCATCAGCTGTTTTCCATATCCTTTTCCTCTTTGGCTGTTATCTACAGCAATATAAACTAATATGTTTTCAGGAATATAATCTTTCATTCCGGTGTTGTTTAATATAACTATCCCAACGATTTTATTTTCATCAGTTCCAATTATAATTTGACCTCCTTTTTGTGGATACATAACATAGTCGATACACTTTTGAATATCTTCTTTGGTATCACCATATTCTTCTAAATGAGTAAATAAAAAAAGAACGATTTTTTCATTTGAAAATTCGTCTGAATTTCCGGTTGCAGCATTAATAATTGTAAAATTCATATCAATATAAATTTATCCGTAAAAACTTTACGAATGTTAGTATAAATACACCAAATTGGATTTTCCAAGAGGCTTTCAGTTCAAACTGAAAATATCGATTGATAAATAGAAAGGCAAGGCCTTAAATTGTCTAGATTTAGACAAAAGAAATCAAATAACAAGTTGCAAATTTACTTATTTTAAAGTAGAATCCCTAATTTAAAGGGATATAAGGATTTTATAAAATTAGGTTAGCGCTTAATTTTTTTTAAATATTTTTATATATTTGCATCTATATAAGCCATTTAAATCATTATAAGCCATGTTAGTAAAAGTATTTGGAAGCGCCGTTTTTGGCGTTGAAGCCACTACCATTACGGTAGAAGTAAACATAGATAAAGGAATTGGCTACCACTTGGTAGGTTTACCCGATTCTGCTATAAAAGAAAGTAGTTACCGTATTGCAGCTGCTTTAAAAAATAACAATTATAACTTTCCAGGAAAAAAAATTACAGTAAATATGGCGCCTGCCGATTTACGAAAAGAAGGTTCTGCTTATGATTTAACATTAGCAATAGGCATACTTGCGGCTTCTTCTCAAATAAAATCAGAAGATATTCACAACTATGTCATTATGGGTGAATTATCGCTCGATGGTGGTTTGCAACCTATAAAAGGTGCTTTATCAATTGCAATTAAAGCCAAAGAAGAAGGATTTAAAGGATTGATTTTGCCTTTTCAAAATGTAAAAGAAGCTGCAATTGTTGAAGGTCTTGATGTTTATGGCGTAGAAAATGTATTGCAAGTCATTCATTTTTTTGAAGGAAATAGCGATTTAGTTCCCACAAAAATTGATACTTCAGAAGAGTTTAATAAAACGTTAGATTTTCCAGAGCATGATTTTTCCGATGTGAAAGGTCAAGAAGGAATTAAGAGATGCATGGAAATTGCAGCAGCTGGCGGACATAATATCATTTTAATTGGTCCTCCAGGTTCAGGAAAAACGATGTTAGCCAAACGTTTGCCAAGTATTTTACCACCCATGACAATGCGAGAGGCTTTAGAAACTACTAAAATTCATTCGGTAGCTGGAAAGACGAAAGATGTAGGTTTGATGGCGCAACGCCCTTTTAGAAGTCCACATCATACAGCGAGTTCGGTTTCTTTAGTTGGAGGTGGAAGTTATCCACAACCAGGAGAAATTTCATTGGCTCACAATGGTGTGTTGTTTTTAGATGAACTACCCGAATTTAAACGCGAAGTTTTAGAAGTTATGCGTCAGCCATTAGAAGATAGAGAAGTCACGATTTCTAGAGCCAAATTTACAATTACTTATCCATCTTCGTTTATGTTAGTGGCGAGTATGAATCCAAGTCCGGGTGGTTATTTTAATGATCCAAACTCGCCTGTAAGTTCGTCTCCAATGGAAATGCAACGGTATTTGAGCAAGATTTCTGGACCTTTATTGGATAGAATTGATATTCATATAGAGGTTACGCCTGTTCCATTTGAAAAATTAACCGAAACTAGAAAAGCAGAAAGTAGTGTAGCCATTAGAGAAAGAGTTACCAAAGCTAGAGAAATACAATCACAGCGATTTGAAAACTATGAATATATTCATTACAATGCGCAAATGAGTAGTAAACTAATTCGTGAATTTTGTACTTTAGATGAGGTTTCGTTACAGTTGTTAAAAACCGCTATGGAACGCTTGAATTTATCCGCTAGAGCGTACGATCGAATTTTAAAAGTTTCAAGAACGATTGCCGATTTAGAAGTGTCTTCAAATATTCAATCGCATCATATTGCCGAAGCAATTCAATACAGAAGTTTGGATAGGGAAGGTTGGTTAGGCTAGTTTTGAGTTTAAATTATGGAATTCTTGTAGACGTGAATAGAAGAATTCCATAATTTAAAACAAATCTTGTTTGGAGTCAATTTGAATCCACTTTTTATTGCTATTTAGTTTAAAGGAACCAATATGTTCTTTATTCCAATAATCGGGATGAATTAACGAAAGAAAATTGGAACCATCTTTTGCCAAGTATAAATGATACGTTTCTCCAATTATAGGTTCAAATGAATATTTAGCGTTGTATAAAATTTCATTCCATTCATACTCTTGCATTAATTTTTCATACTCAACTTTAAGTTCGTTAAACTTACTTTCAAATTCTTTATTAACGTTTCTAATTCCAATATTTTTCCAATCCACAACGTTATCCAATTTTATTACTGGAGCACCAACACTAGTAGGATATGCAAGCACATTAGCATTATATCCATTTTCTTCAGAAAAAACTATATTATCAGGAATTTTACTTTTCATTTTTATCGTTTAGAAATTTTATTATTTGTTATGGCTCTTTGTAATTTGCATTTGAATCTATCAATGCCTTCAACTCGTTTGGCTAAATGTTTTGTATTACAATTTTCAACTCTTTTTCTCCATAGTTTATAACTACTAAATTTGAGTTCTTTTTTAATTAAAGCCTTAACATCTGCTTCCCTCAAACCAAATTGAAATTTTATAGCATCAAACGGAGTTCTATCTTCCCAAGCCATTTCAATTATTCTATCTATTTCAATTTCTGTGAACTCTTTTTTCGATGAGACATTCATTTGTTTAATATTTAATTAAAAAAGTTAAACAAAATTACAAAAAATATTCTAATCAGGAAATAGATTTGAATTATTTATGTTTTTTCCAATATTTTGCGCCATAACTACAAAAAATTTCTTCTCCAGATTTAATTTTTTTTGTAGCTACGATGCAAACATTATTGTTGTCGTCTAATGTAATTTTGGAATTATTTTTGAATTCTGATTTAGAGAAAGCTTCGGCATCGTTAGCAAATTTGGCAAAACATTCGGTATGCATAGCGTCTAAAATGCTTCCATCAATCATGTTCATGAAATATTTATCATGCCCTTCAGAAACTCTTTTTTGAGCTTCCTTTTCGGATAAAATTTCTCCTTTAAAAATAGAAATAATTTCATCTTTGTAAATATCTATGGCAGTAAACAAACCTTTTCCAGCATTTATAATTTGAGAAGTTTCAATATATAAATAATCAGATTCTGGTGCATCAATTGAATTTGGTAACTTTTTCAGAAATTATATTTTTATAGTTATTCTTCAAATATAATTAAAGAAAACCACAAATAATTACTCTACGAATTTATAATAACGAGCTCCTTTTAAAACTGGGTTTTCTTTTTCGATATAATCTAACACAAACTCGTTTTGGGGTTCTAAAACAGCTGATTTTAATTCTTTTTTATGAAGTTTTTCATACGTTTCAAATGAAATTTCTGTTCTTTGCTCTAGTGCTTCAAACAGTTTTGTTTTTAGAATTGTATTTTTCCATTCTGATTGTATTTCTGCTTCAAAAACTTTTGATTTAGAGCCACTTCCATAAGCAATGAAACCTGTTTTTTTGTTATTTAAATAGTTGTTTTCTTGTGCGGAATAATATAATGCAGATAATAATACTAAAAAAATGGATCCGGTATAAATATTTCCAACATTTCCAGAAGCAATTTCTGAAGGATAAATTTTTGAATTTACTAAATCTAAATATTCAGAAGATTTTGATAATGCTTTAATTTTATCTTTATTCGTTTCTCCAATTTGATGGTTAACTAATTCTTGATTTTCTTTAGCAAAAATTTCTATAAAAGTTCTTCTGCCTTGAAAACAGTAGGGAAGGTGCATAAATATTAAATCCCAATTATTAAAAATAATATCGTTTTGATTCCTTTCTTTTTTGAAATTTTCATAAGCACCCGTTATTCTATTAATGTAACAAGTGTTTGAATATTGTCCATCAAAAACAGGTTGCTCTTTACTAATAGTAATTTCGTTTTCTAGAATATCAAACCAATTTTCGTTAGAATTATTTTTGGTGATGGCTTTCTTTTCGATTGTTTGTTTGGGTTTAAAAAAATCAAAAACTCCTTGTGAAGAAATTCCTGTCTCTTTTGAAAAGGCAAGAATTTTAGGGTTTGAAGTAATTAACATGGCAATTGCTCCAGCTCCTTGTGTATATTCGCCAGTTGAATTTAAATCGTATTTGGCATTATCAGTGGCTATTACAATTGCTTTTTTTGAAGGATTTAATCGAACAAAATCTACACATGATTGCATTGCGTCTACAGCACCAATACAGGCAAAAGTTAAATCGACAACATCGCAATTTTGAAGTGAATTTGCTCCAAATTTTTGTTCTATTAAATTTAAAATGTAAGAAGCAACAGGTTTTGAACTATCAACACCACTTTCGGTTCCAACATAAATTTTAGCAATTTCGGACAGATTTAAATTTTCTTGCTCAATTAGTTTTACCACAGCATTTGCACCCAAAGTAATTACATCTTGGTACACATCAAGAAAACTCATTTTTTGTAAACCTAAACCTTTTGTAAGTTTTTCAGCTTCAATGTTTCTTTGTTGTGCTAATACTGAAATTGGTAAATATATTTTTGGTATATCAAATTGAATAGCGTCGATTCCTACTTTCATTATAGCGCATTTATTTTTTTCAAAAATAAAAAAGGTATGTTCAAATTTGCATGAACATACCTTAAAATTGTGCTATAAATTAACGTTTTACGAATTATATAATTTGAAACGAAAATTTTAATTTTATTTTAAAAAAGTGATAGTATATTTTATAATTCTTCAGAAAATGTATCTCCTTGTGTAATGTCTCCAGAATTAAAACCTCTTTTAAACCATTTCATTCGCTGAGCAGATGAACCATGTGTAAATGAATCAGGAACAACATGGCCTTGCATTTTGCTTTGAATGGCATCGTCGCCCACTGCATGAGCAGCATCTAACGCTTCTTCAATATCACCAACTTCTAGATATTTTTGATTGTAATGTGCCCAAAGACCTCCGTAAAAATCGGCTTGTAATTCTAAACAAACCGATAATTTATTTGCTTCTTTTTCACTTTTCGTTTGTTGCAATTTTCTAACTTTAGCTGATGTTCCTAGTAAGGTTTGAACGTGATGACCTACTTCATGAGCAATTACATAAGCAATTGCAAAATCACCACCTTTAGCACCAAAACGAGTACGAAGTTCTTCAAAAAAGGTTAAATCCATATACACCTTTTGGTCACCCGGACAATAGAAAGGACCAGAAGCAGAACTTGCACCACCACAAGCGGTTTCTACAGCACCCGAAAATAAGACCATTTTAGGTTGTTTGTATCTTCCTAAATTATTTTCCTCAAATATTTTAGTCCAAATGTCTTCAGTATCAGCAAAAACAGTTGAAACAAATTCACCCATTTCTTTTTCTGCTGCTGTGAGTTCTCTTTGTTCTACTTGTTCGGTTTGTTGACCTTGATTCATTTGCTCTAATACAGGAGCAATGGTTTGACCTGTTTCGCCACCAAAAACTTGAAGTAAAAGAATAATAATTCCTAAAATACCTCCACCAGCGACAACTTTTCCTCCGCCCGACATTCCTCTTCTATCCTCTACGTTGTCACTTTGACGTCTACCTTTCCATTTCATATGAAATATTTTTAAAAATTATTAAAATCCGAAACGAACTCCTAAATATAAATCGGCTTGTTTTCCATTACTTGCTAATGCAGAAATAGCACTATTAGAACCTATAAAAAAACCTGATAATCTGAAACCAATTCCACTTGTAAATCCTGAAATTTCATTGGCAGCAATAGGAGCATAGGCTTCAAACCATTTAGTGGTAAATCTAGGAATTAATGAATATGAGTTTTGAGTAGTAGTGAAATCACTTTCGGTATCATCAGAAATTTTTTGGTTAATTGTTCCAGTCACAAACCATTTTTTAGTTAAACGTACATCTGCATAGGCATTAATAACGGTTGGTAATTTTATAGTAACATCTGACGAACTTGAAGTACTTTGAAAATAACTAGCATTTGCAGGATCGTTCAAAATAGCTTCAATTTCTTCCATGCTTTCAACATTTTGAAATTGATTAATGTCTAAACTTTCAATTCCGCTTACATTTAAAATATAATTTTTACTTAAATTATTATCAGACTTAAATGTCATTGAACCCAAGTTTTTTACAGAAAGTCCAGTGTTTAATTTATAACTATTAGCATCGGTTTCATCTTTTAATCGGTAATTAAAACCTAAATCGGCTGCAAAACCATTAATCCCTTGAGAGAAAAATTCATTATAATTACTTTGATCATTGTAATTATTTGCTAAAACTCCGGCATAGGATATATTAACGTTTGCAGTAGCATTTATTAAAGAAATATCTCCAAAATTATTTACTAATGTTCCGTTTAAATTAGTGGCAGAAAAGTTAGCATATGCTCCTGGGAATAATAATCTTAGATTGGCACCCACATTAATTTTATGTTTTGGAGAATCTATTAAATTTCTTGCAATGTTAAAGCTTAATTCACCCCAAGTTGTAGCATTTAAACGTTGGTTATCATTTGAAGATAAATTTGTTTGCGTAAATAAATTGCTTAAATCTCCGTTTTTAATTGCTTCACCTAATTTTGAATCTACGTTTACAACATTTGCTTTTATATAAGCAGAAGAATTTATACCAAATCCCCATTTTCCTTTTTTGTAAGCAAATGAAGGTCCGTAAAATTGAGTGTCAAATCTTAAATTTACAGCTTCATCACCTTCAAACAATTTATCTTCTACATTGTCTCCACTAATTAAGTCAGTAATAGATATTTTATTATTAGCCATTGCTACCGAAAAATTAAAGACATTTATCTCAAATTTTGTATTCATGTTTGCTAACTCTGCTGGGTTATTTGCAGCATTTAACAAACCTCCTCTTTTAGAGGTAGAAATCCCGCTAAAATGTTCTTGAGAAAACGAATAAATTGTAAAAAGTAATGATAATGAGAGTATTATTTTTTTCATATGTAAGTATTTATAATGAATTCCAAATAGAATCATTAGGTGTTGTAGCATTAAAAGTAATAATTTCTTTTGAAACAGGATGCTTTAAAACTAATTTTTTAGCATGAAGATGTATACCTCCATCAGGATTACTTCTGTCAAAGCCATATTTTAAATCTCCTTTAATGGGGCATCCAATAGCTTGTAATTGTGCTCTAATTTGATGATGTCTACCGGTGTGTAAATCTATTTCGAGTGCAAAATAATTGTCTAATTTTTTTATAATTTGATACGATAAACTCGCTTTTTTGCTATCGGGAATTTCTTTTAAATGCGCTTTTGAAGTATTATTTTTAGAATTTCGTTTTAGAAAATGAGTTAGTGTATCTTTCTCTTTTGGTGGAGTGTTTTTTACTACAGCCCAATACGTTTTTTGAGTTTCTCTATTTTTAAAACTTTCATTTAACCGAGTTAAAGCTTTTGAAGTTTTAGCAAAAACAACAATTCCGGTTGTAGGCCTGTCTAATCTATGTACAACTCCTAAAAAAACATCACCAGGTTTATTGTATTTTATTTTGATATATTCTTTAACAACATCGGAAAGAGGTTTATCTCCGGTAATATCGCCTTGAACAATATCACCTACTCGTTTATTAACGACAATAATATGGTTATCTTCATGAATAATTTGAAGATTATCTTTGGTAGAAACTATTTTTTCTTTCAAAATAAAAATCTGATCAAATCAATTAATATTGTTCGTTTTCGTTTGGAAAATCTTTAGATTTAACATCGGTAACGTATTGTCCAATTGCTGAAGTCATTTCTTCGTACAAATTCATGTATCGTCTTAAGAATCTTGGACTAAATTCGTGTGTCATTCCTATCATATCGTGTAAAACTAAAACCTGACCATCAACACCGCTTCCGGCACCAATTCCAATTACAGGGATAGAAATACTTTTAGCTACTTTTTCTGCTAAATGAGCAGGTATTTTCTCTAAAACCAATGCAAAACAACCAATTCGTTCCAACATTTTTGCATCTTCAATTAATTTTTCAGCTTCTTCTTCTTCTTTAGCTCTTACGGTGTAAGTTCCAAATTTATAAATAGATTGAGGTGTTAATCCTAAATGCCCCATTACAGGAATACCAGCATTTAATATTTTTTTAATGGAATCTTTAATTTCACTTCCACCCTCTAATTTAACGGCGTGGCCACCACTTTCTTTCATTATACGAATAGACGATCGTAAAGCTTCTTTAGGGTCAGACTGATAACTTCCAAAAGGTAAATCGACTACAACTAAGGCTCTTTCACAAGCTCTAACCACACTTGAGGCATGATAAATCATTTGGTCTAGTGTAATTGGAAGTGTCGTCTCATGTCCGGCCATTACATTACTTGCAGAATCGCCAACTAAAATTACATCAACACCAGAACTATCAACAATTTTAGCCATTGTATAGTCATAGGCTGTTAGCATGGAGATTTTTTCTCCATTTTCTTTCATTTCAATTAAAGTTTTTGTGGTAATTCTTTTGTAATCTTTTTTTGCTACAGACATAATTTTTTTGCTTTGTAATACAAATGTAGTAAATGTTATTTGCTTTTTTAAATGCAAAAATAATATTTTGTTAAAATCGAAATAATATAGAATAATAGCATAATTTAGTAGGGTTAAATTAGATCTATATTTAGATGATACCATTATTACTTTTTGTTGCCTTGTTAGGCTATTTGATGATTATTTTTGAATCACCAATTCGAATCAATAAAACCATTACAGCAATTTTAACAGGAGCATTGTGTTGGGTAGTAATTGCTATATTTCATGTGGGAAATCCCCATGAAGTTTCCGAAAAATTAATTGCATATTTTGGCGAAATTGCGGGACTTTTAATATTTCTTTTGGGTGCAATGACAATTGTAGAGTTAATTGACTTGCACAAAGGATTTACAGTTATTACACACAGAATTAGAACTAAATCTGTTTTGAGATTGCTTTGGATTGTAGGTATTGTTACTTTTATTTTGTCAGCTTTACTGGACAATTTAGCTACAGCAATTATTATGATAACATTGCTAAAGAAATTAATGCCAAAAGGAGAAATAAGAATGATATTAGCGGGTGTTGTTGTAATTGCAGCAAATGCTGGTGGAGCTTTTAGTCCTATAGGAGATGTAACTACAACTTTATTGTGGATAGGTGGACAAGTTAGTGCATTTGGAATTGTTAAAATACTGATTTTACCTTCTATTATGGTATTGGTTGTTCCATTAATTTTAGCAAGTTTTAAAATGAAAGGTTTTGCTGTTTTAAGAGCACAAATTTCTATGGCCGATGCAAAAAGAGAAGAAAAAATGCGAGGAAGTTTAAGCGTTTTTTTAGCGGGTGTTTTTGGATTAGTAATGGTTCCTGTTATTAAAACTTTTACAGGATTACCTCCATTTATTGGCGTTTTAATTTCATTAGCGTTTGTTTCATTAGTGTCTATAAATTATCATAGAAATAAACCTCAGGAGGAAAAAGATAAATTTTCTGTTGCTTCTGCATTAACTAAAGTGGATGTAAGTTCTATTTTATATTTTATGGGAATTTTATTGATGGTATTTGCATTACAAGAAACTCATGTACTTTCTGAAATGGCAATTTTTCTTCAAAATACATTACCAAGTAATAATGCTATGATCGTAGCTATTGGATTTTTATCTTCTATTGTAGATAATGGAAGTTTAGTAGCCGCTACTCAAGGAATGTTTCCAATTTCAAAGTTCCCTATTGACAGTAGTTTATGGGAGTTTATTGCTTTATGTGCTGGAACAGGCGGAAGTATGTTAATTATTGGTTCTGCTGCTGGAGTTGCAATTATGGAAAAAGAAAAAATTTCTTTTATGTGGTATATGAAAAAAATTACGCCTTTAGCATTAGCAGGATATGTTGCTGGAATTGTAACATATTTAGTTCAAGTGCTACTTATGCATTAAAATCAGACGGTATGAAAACATTTATTTTTTTAATACTTTTTAGTTTATCAAGTTCCCTTTTTGCTCAAGAAACAACTCCAAAAAAAGTAGTGGACGATTTTTTTGCTGCTTTTCATGCTAAAGATACTGTGGCATTAAAATCGCTTTGTCATCCCGAAATTGTAATGAAAACAATTGCTAATACTAAAGAAGGAAATAAGCTTGTTTCAGAAGAGTTTGATGAATTTTTAAAATCGATATCAGCAATTCCATTGGATTTAATTTTTTTTGAAAAACTTATCGATTATAAAATTGAAATAGATGGTAATTTAGCACACGTTTGGACTCCTTATGAGTTTTATGTAAATGGCGATTTAAGCCATATAGGAGCCAATGCTTTTACTTTATATAATGACAATGGGAAATGGCAAATTATACATTTAATTGATACGAGAAGAAAGAAATAACTTATCAAAATAATAAGCAGCTAAACTTCCTATAACATAGCAAAACAAATCCAACCAAAGGAACCCTTGTCCCAAAATGTAATGACCTAAAGTAGTTTTACGAATGGTAATTAACCAATTTAATTGAACTAACTGTAAGATTTCGATACCAAAACAAAACAATAGGGAGAATAGGAGTGAAGTTGATTTTTTTGATTCAATAAATAAGAATCGAAATCCAAAATAAATTAAAACAGCATACAAAACATCTCCTATTATCAAAGGAATGCCACTTATTTTTCTTGAGAATATTCCAAGAATCATAACTAAAAAAGTAAGTACTAAATAATTTACTCGAATGCTTTTCATTAACAATCCGACATGTTTACTGCAACCGCTAAACCACCTTCTGATGTTTCTTTGTATTTAGAGTTCATGTCTTTTGCGGTTTGCCACATCGTATTAATTACTTTGTCTAAAGGCACTTTCGAGTTTAAAGCATCGGTTTCTAAGGCTAATTCGGCTGCATTAATTGCTTTTATGGCTCCCATCGTATTTCTTTCAATACACGGAATTTGTACTAAACCACCAATTGGGTCGCAAGTTAAACCCAAGTGATGTTCCATTGCAATTTCGGCTGCCATGGTAACTTGGGCTGGAGTTCCACCCATTAATTCACACAAAGCTGCTGCTGCCATAGCACTTGAAACCCCAATTTCTGCCTGACATCCGCCCATAGCTGCTGAAATGGTAGCTCCTTTTTTGAATATAGAGCCAATTTCGCCCGCTACCATTAAAAATTGCTTGATTTCTTTTTCGCCAGCTTCATGATTTTCAATCACCAAATAATACATTAAAACCGCCGGAATTACTCCAGCACTTCCGTTAGTTGGTGCTGTAACCACACGACCTAAAGAAGCATTTACTTCATTTACCGCTAAAGCAAAACAGCTAACCCATTTTAAAATCTGACGGAATTTAACTTCGGTTTGTCTAATGATTTGCAACCACGAATAAGGATCTTCATAAGGTAAAACCCCAATTAAATTTTTATGCATGTCATATGCTCTTCGTCTAACATTTAGTCCGCCAGGCAAAATTCCTTCAGAATGACATCCTATGTACATGCATTCTAACATGGTATCCCAAATGCGAAGCAGTTCATTATGAATATCTTCTTCGCTACGCATGGTTTTTTCGTTTTCGTAAACGATTTCAGATATTTTTTTATTTTCAGCTAAGCAAAAAGCTAATAATTCATCTGCTTTTTCAACTGGATAAGGAAAATTATGTAAAATTTCATTTTTATGATTTTCTTCTTTTTCTTTTACCACAAAACCACCACCTATAGAATAATAAGTTTCCGTAAATGAATCAGTATCGGTTTTCGCAGTAAAAGTTAAGCCGTTGGCATGAAATGGTAAAAAGTTTCTATTGAAAACAATATCGGTTTCAAAACAAAACGGAATTAATATTTCATTTCCAAGAAAAATTTCTTTCTTATTTTTGATAGCCGTAATTATCACATCAATACTCTCAACCGGAATATATTCTGGATCTGCACCACTTAAACCTAGCATAACAGCTAAATCGGTAGCATGCCCTTTTCCTGTTAATGATAAAGAACCATATAAATCTACTTTTACACTAATTATTGTATCAATTAGATTTCGCTCTCGTAATTCTTTTAAAAATTGTTCGGCAGCTCGCCAAGGACCAAGGGTGTGCGAACTAGAAGGTCCAACACCAATTTTTAACATATCAAAAACAGAAATACATTCCATATCTAAAATTTATTGAGAACAAATATAATTAGGAATTCGCAAAATACTTCACTGTTTTTAGTTTTATAATAAAATTATACATCATTTATTGATTTTTTGTCAAGGACTCTATTTAAAAATGAGCAGTCGAATTAACATTTTATGTCATGTTGTCAGTGTTTTAAACCTGACATAAGTTGTTTTCTGTCAATTTTCCTTATTTTAAGTAATGGCACAATGATTGAATTAAAGAGTTTGAGTTTAAAAATTGAAATTTAAAATCTAACAAGTATAAAAATGAGTAAAATTATTGGAATCGACTTAGGAACAACCAACTCTTGTGTGGCTGTAATGGAAGGTGGAGAACCTGTTGTAATTGCAAACGCAGAAGGAAAAAGAACAACACCATCTGTAATTGCATTTGTAGAAGGTGGTGAAATTAAAGTTGGAGATCCGGCAAAAAGACAAGCAGTAACTAACCCAACAAAAACGATTGCTTCTATCAAACGTTTTATGGGTAACAAGTACACTGAAAGTGCAAAAGAAGCTTCAACAGTAGCTTACAAGGTAGTAAAAGGGGACAACGATACACCACGTGTAGATATCGATGGTCGTTTATACACACCTCAAGAATTGTCAGCAATGACACTTCAAAAAATGAAAAAAACAGCTGAAGACTATTTAGGTCATTCAGTTTCTGAAGCAGTTATTACTGTTCCTGCTTACTTTAACGATGCACAACGTCAAGCTACTAAAGAAGCTGGAGAAATTGCAGGTTTAAAAGTTATGCGTATCATCAATGAGCCTACAGCAGCAGCTTTAGCTTATGGATTAGATAAAAAAGGAATTGATCAAAAAATTGCAGTTTACGATTTAGGTGGAGGTACATTTGATATTTCTGTTTTAGAATTAGGAGACGGAGTTTTTGAAGTATTATCTACAAACGGAGATACTCACTTAGGTGGAGATGATTTTGACCAAGTAATTATCGATTGGTTAGCTAACGAATTCAATGCTGCTGAAGGTGTTGATTTACGTAAAGATCCAATGGCATTACAACGTTTAAAAGAAGCAGCTGAAAAAGCTAAAATTGAATTATCAGCTTCTGCTCAAACAGAAATTAACTTACCATACGTGACAGCTACGGCTTCTGGACCAAAACACTTAGTTCAAACATTAACTAGAGCTAAATTTGAACAATTAGCTGAAACTTTAGTAAAACGTTCTATGGAACCAGTTGCTAAAGCGTTAAAAGATGCTGGTTTATCAGTTTCTGATATCGACGAAGTTATCTTAGTTGGAGGTTCAACTCGTATCCCAGTTATTCAAGAGCAAGTTGAAAAATTCTTTGGTAAAAAACCATCAAAAGGAGTTAATCCTGATGAAGTAGTTGCAATTGGAGCTGCTATTCAAGGTGGAGTTTTAACTGGTGAAGTAAAAGACGTTTTATTATTAGACGTTACACCTTTATCTTTAGGAATTGAAACAATGGGTGGTGTTATGACAACTCTTATTGAGTCTAATACAACTATTCCAACAAAAAAATCACAGATTTTCTCTACTGCTGCAGATAATCAACCAACAGTTGAGTTACATGTTTTACAAGGAGCAAGACCAATGGCGGCTGACAATAAAACAATTGGACGTTTTAACTTAGATGGTATTCCACCAGCACCAAGAGGAGTTCCTCAAATTGAAGTAACTTTCGATATTGATGCGAATGGTATTATTAAAGTTTCGGCTACTGATAAAGGAACTGGAAAATCTCATGATATTCGTATTGAAGCTTCTTCTGGATTAACAGCTGAAGAAATCGAAAAAATGAAAAAAGATGCTGAAATGAATGCAGAAGCAGACAGATTAGCTAAAGATAGAGCAGATAAGTTAAACGAAGCTGATTCGATGATTTTCCAAACAGAAAGTCAATTAAAAGAAATTGGTGATAAATTAACTGAAGAGCACAAAACTGCAATTGAATATGCTTTAACTGAATTGAAAATGGGTCATGAATCTCAAGATTTAGATGCTATTCAAAAAGGTTTAGACAATGTAAATGCAGCTTGGAAAACAGCTACAGAAGAAATGTACAAATCACAAGAGCAAGGAGCTTCTCAAGCTGAGCCACAAGCAAGTGCTTCAGGAGACCAAACGCAAGATGTAGATTTCGAAGAAGTAAAATAATTTACAAATCGTAAATAAATTTAAAACCGAATCAGAAATGATTCGGTTTTTTTGTTTTAAAATGGAACGTATCTATTTTTTTGTATATTAGGAACTTAATTTAACAACCTACTAATATGAAAAAACTATTTTTATTTCTTGTACTATTTGTTTCTACCATCAGTTTTGCACAAAAAAGTAAAGCTAAACCGGCTCCTAAAAACATAATTTTAGCAACTGTTGATAATGTTTCTGCTGAAGTTATTTCTGAAAAATCAGGAAAAAGAGTTGTGTTATTCGTAAAAAATGAAGGAAAAATTGATACACTGGAAGTAAAAAAGCTGGATAAAATAACTTTTAAACCAACAAATTTTACTCTTAAAAGTTATATGACACAAGGTAAAAAGTTGTACCATGTAAGCTGGAAAGAAGAAATTAAAGTAGACACCAAATTAAAGAAAGAGAATGGCGTACTAACAGAAGATCAACTTTGGGATGTTGTTGCTAAAACACTACTTTTAGGAAATATTCATAAATCTTCTCACATTAAAGAAACGGTATTTTTAGATACCAATAAAACAGCCTCTCATGAAGTTGAAAAAAACAGAAGTGAAGGATTTGAATTTAGTTTAAATGCAGATGGTAGTTTTGGATTAAAAACGAAAACTCAAAATAGTATCTATGTGTACAATGTAACTACAAGTAAATATGAAATAAAAGGTGCTCCGAAGTCTTCAGGAACAAAAAAGAAAAGATAAATTCTGAATATTATTAAAATAAAAAAGGGGAGAGCTTTACAACTTTCCCCTTTATTTTTAATTTTCAATTTTTATTTTGGCTTCATAGCATTTTCAATTCTCGCAACTAAATCATTTAAATGGAATTTAGTTAATCTATCAGTTGAAGTTGTTGCAGCAACTTTTAATTGACTTTTAAGTTCATTTAATTGACCTCTAGCAATAGAAGGGATATCTGTATCAGCTAAAACGATACGTCTTCCGCTAAATGATGTTACATTGCTTTTGTCGCTAGACATGGTTTCAATAAGTTTAGAAACAAATAATTTTTGTAAATTTCTTCTGTAAATATCGATAGGAGCGTTGATTTTTATTTCAGAGAAAATGCCTCTTCTTAAATCGCTCATTAATTCATCTACTGAATAATTAGCTTTACTTTGAGAAGAAGTTTCTAATAAACGAACCAATCTATCTCCAGATAATAAGCTAGATAAAGTTCCATCTTGAATTGATTTAATAGCTTCAACACCGTTCTCTGGTTTAATTTTAGACAATACATTTTGATCTAATAACCACATTGGAGTTTTAAATAATTGCTTATTTAAAAATGCAACCGCTTCATTTTGAATAGCAGAAGGAACAACTTCGTATTGATTGCCTTCCATGTCATATGTTTTTGGAGTTTCGTAAATTCCACCTACATTTTTAGTAACGTGTCCCATATAACGTCTAAATTGTCCAGTTAATGAGTTGTAAAGACCATTTAATTCATTATAATCTTCTCCGTTTTCTTTACTCCATACAATTAAATTAGGTAAAATTCTTTTTAAATTTTTAATTCCATATTCAGAAGCTTTCATTGCATTGTCTCCTAAATCTTCTGTTTGATATCTAGGATCGTACGGATTAGTTTCGGTACCAAACCACAAACGACGATTTTTATAGGCATCTTTCGTCATTTCGTTTAAAACTGCTTTTTCAGCATCTGCATCTTTAGCGTCTTTAAAGTAAGAATAACCCCATTTAATGGCCCACTTGTCATAATCACCAATTCTTGGAAATAAGTCAGTAACACCATCTTCTGGTTGTGCAACATAATTAAAACGAGCATAATCCATGATTGAAGAAGTATGTCCGTTTTTCTTTTGGAATTCTGGATTTCGTAACATTTCAACCGGAGTAGCATTACTTGCTCCCATGTTATGACGAAGTCCAAGTGTATGACCTACTTCGTGAGCAGCTACAAAACGAATTAATTCGCCCATTAACTTATCATCAAATTTTTTATTTCTAGCTTGAGGATCAACTGCAGCTGTTTGAATTAAATACCAGTCGCGTAGTAAACTCATAATATTATGATACCAACCAATATGACTTTCCATGATTTCTCCTGTTCTTGGGTCATGAACATTTGGTCCGTATGCATTTTGAATTTCTGCAGCAAAATATCTTAATACAGAAAAACGTGCATCTTCTAAACTCATTGTAGGATCGTTTTCTGGCCAATATTCGCCACGAATAGCATTTTTCCAACCCGCAAATTCAAAGGCTTCTTGCCAATCGTCTATTCCTTGTTTAATGAAAGGTTTCCATTTATCAGGTGTTGCAGGATCTAAATAATAAACGATAGGTTTTTTTGGTTCAATAAGTTCTCCACGTTTTTGTTTTTCAGCATCTTCTGCATTTTTTGGTTCTAAACGCCATCTTACTGCAAAAATTTCGGTTTCTGCTTTTTGAGAATCTTCTTCAAAAACATCGTATCCGTTTGCAAAATAACCTACACGTTTATCAAATGCACGTTTACGCATTGGATTTTCAGGAAGCAAAATAAACGAAGTATTTATTTCCATTGTAACAACACCGGCATCTAAACCTGCTGGTAAATTAACCCCAATTCTTGGAGTTGGAGTTCTTGAAATTTGAGGTGCAACTGTAGTAAACGTTTTAGTTGTTCTAACTTCGGTATTAATTGGAAAACTTTTTACAAATTGTATAAATGATTTGTCCTTTTGAAAAGCTTGTAAACTTAATAATTGTTTATTTACAGAATTTAAAGAGAAAATCTGTGTGTCTGATTCAAAAGCACTTGTCATATCTATAACGCTTGCAGCATTATTTTTTCCTGAAGCATCTTTTTTGTACGCTAAAATATCGTAAATTCCGATAATAGGGTCAGCGCTTGAATTTTTTACCGACTGTGTAATTGGTTTGTCTTCATCTGGAGTCATTATTACATAAGTAATAGAACGAAGAATAATTGTGTTGTTTTGTCCTTTTTCAAATCGAACCACCTGACGGTTTATTTCTTCACCACCAAATATACCTCCTCCGGCTGGAGTTTTAGAATATCTAGTTATTGTCATAATTTCTTTCCCTATCAAAGAATCAGAAATTTCAAACAAATATTTATCGGCAACTTTGTGAACATCAATTAATCCTTTTTGAGTAACTGCTGTAGAATCAATTACTTTTTTGTAAGGTTTTGGTTCTTTTTTTGAATCCGGTTTTTTTGCTTCAGGCATTACTTTTTCAGTTGAAGCTTTTTTCTTGTCTTTTTTCTTACTTTGAGCCATTAGGTCGTTAGAAAAGGAAAATACAACAAGACAACTTAATAAGGTTAGTTTCTTAATCATGTTTTTTTAGTTAGTTTGTTTTCAAATTTATTTTAATTTTTAATGCTCTGTTCTTTTATTAAGAATTAATTAAGAATTTTAACATCTGTTATTTTATTTTTTTTCAGATTTTTTAGTTAAAAATTAACTTTATTATGCATGCATAGTATTTTATTTTCTTATATTTGAATTCCTTATTAAGGTTAGTTTGTACTATTAAATTCAATAAATACTATAATAGGTTCAAATTGCATTTGAATTTTTTCAAAATTGGTTTAAAATAAATAAAATGGAAAAACAATCATTAACATCACTTTTACAAATAACTCATCCAGTTATAATGGCACCTATGTTTTTAGTTTCTAATACTAAAATGGTAGTTGAAGGGATGAAAAGTGGAATTGCAGGTTGTATACCCGCTTTAAATTACAGAACTTTAGAGGAACTTCAGGCTTCAATTAGAGAGTTAAAAGCATCAAAAGTTGCGGGAGGAAGTTTTGGTTATAATCTAATTGTTAATAAATCCAATGTAAAATATAAAGAGCAACTTCGAATTTTGTGTGAAGAAAAAGTCGACTTTATATTAACTTCGTTAGGTTCTCCAGAAGAAACAATTAAGGAAGCTCATAAAGTAGGAATAAAAGTATTTTGTGATGTTACCGATTTATCTTTCGCTAAAAAAGTTGAAAGTTTAGGTGCCGATGCCTTGGTTGCAGTAAATAATGAAGCTGGTGGACACAGAGGAAATATTAATCCAGAAGAATTAATTAAGTCTTTAAATGAGAATACGACATTGCCAGTAATTTCAGCGGGTGGAGTAGGGAACAAGGCTGATTTAGATAAAATGCTAAGTTATGGTGCTGTAGGCGTTTCTGTTGGAAGTCCGTTTATAGCTTCTATTGAATCAGGTGTTTCTCAAGAATATAAGCAAGCCTGTGTTGATTACGGTGCAAAAGATATCGTAATGACGGAAAGAATTTCAGGAACACCTTGCACGGTTATCAATACGCCTTACGTTCAAAAAGTGGGGACTAAGCAAAGTGCATTAGAAACGTTATTGAACAAAAATAAGAGTTTAAAAAAATGGGTAAAAATGATTCGTTTTTATATTGGAATGAAAGCGACCGAAAAAGCGGCAACTCAAGTAACATATAAAACCGTTTGGGTAGCAGGTCCAAGTATTGAAGAAACTACTTCTATTTTACCAGTAAGATCGATTGTAGAAAAATTGGTTAAATAATTATGTACGATAAACTATTCGCTTTTTTTAATCGTTTTTTTGAAAAATCAACTCTTTTTAGGGTTATGTTTAACATTTCGCCCATGTATAGAAGAAGTTGTGGGAGGATTGTTTTTGTTTCTAAAGATTTACATGTTGTTAAAATTAAAATTGCTTTAACGTATAAAAATAAAAACTATGTAGGTTCTATGTTTGGTGGAAGTTTGTTTGCTGCAACCGATCCAATTTATATGATTCAACTAATGCAAATTTTAGGTAAAAACTATGTAGTTTGGGATAAAGCCACTGAAATTAAGTTTAAGAAACCTGTTTACAAAAATGCTTTTGCCGTTTTTGAATTTACATTTGATGAAATTCAAGAAATAATTAATAAAGTAGCTACTGAAAACGAAGTAAATTATACAAAAAAGCTTTTTATTACAGATGAAAATAATATGATTTAAACCGAATTAGATAAAACAATTTATATTAGCTCTAAAGAGTTTTACAAAAAGAAAAAATCCTTAAGAAACTCTTAAGGATTTTGATATCTTTTACTCAACTGTAATCTCAAAAGTTTTATCCCAATTTTTACCTGTTACAAAAACTGTTTTTGTTTTTGGGTTGTATGCAATTCCATTAAAGTAATCTAAGTCGGGATGTTGTGTAACTTTTCCTTTTAACTCCGCACAATTAATTACATTTTCAACACTTCCTGTTTTTGGGTCAATTATTGCTATTGCGTCTTTTTGATAAATGTTTGCCCAAATTTTTCCATTTATCCATTCTAATTCGTTAACCGATTCAATTTTTGAACCATTTGTGTACACATTAAAATAATCTTCCACTTTTAAGGTTTCAGGGTTTAAAATGTAAATTTTTTCCGATCCATCACTCATATATAACTTTTCGCCATCATTTGTAATACCCCAACCTTCCATTTCATAAGTAAATGTTTTTTCTTTTTTAAAAGTATCAGCATTGTACACATAGCCTTCTTTATTTCTCCAAGTCAATTGATATACCTTATTATTTAAAATGGTTATTCCTTCGCCAAAAAAACGATCTTCAAGTTCAATTAATTTAAGTACTTTCCCTGTTCTGTAATCGGTTTTTCTTAAACTTGATTTTCCTTTTATTCCTGTTGAATTTCCTGCGCCATTTCCTGTCCCTTCAAATAAGGTGTCACGATAAAATTCAAAACCTTGTGTATAGGCTTTTATATCATGTGGATAGGTATTTAGAATTTTAAAGTTTAAAACTTTTGCTTCTACACTAGAAAAAATGGAAAAACCAGAAGTAACATCAATATTTTTTCCTTCAAAATAAACTAATGCTTTAATTGTTTGATTTCCTAATTTCTGCTTGTTTAAATCAAAGTGTAATTTTTCATTTCCTTTTACAGCTCCTACTTTTACATTATTTACATAATAAATAACCGAATCAATAACTTTATTTTCTTTGTTTTTTAAGACAAAGTCAACACTTTCTTCGAGTTTTAAAATTGGTTTTATGTTGGTTGTATCAATTTCAAATAAATTTTTTAATGCATTTTCATCGTCTTTACATGAAGTCGAAATTACACCTAATACAATGAAAGCGAATAGCTTAACTTTTAACATGGTTGAAATATTTAATAAGGTAAATATACAATGATTTTTTATACTCACAATTGCCTTGCAAAAATATAAAAAGATTGTATATTTGCAGCGGCAAGTCCTACACGACCAGCTCCTGCAGACTCCTCCAGGGTGGGAACACAGCAAAGGTATGTGGTTGTAGCGGTGCGATGTAGGTCGCTTGCCATTTTTTATTTACTAGGAAAGAAGCAATCTTTTTTATATTATTTATCTCCCTTTGCGGAGATTTTTTATTTTTACACCAATTCTATTTCCTATGCAAATCACTTGGCAAATTGTTCGCTTACAACTAAAAGAAACGTTTTCAATTAGTTATGGAAGTTACTCGTTCAGAGAAGCCTTAATTGTTTCGCTTTCCAAAAACGGAAAAACAGGTTATGGCGAATGCACCGCAATTGATTATTATGGAATTAATTTAAATGATTTCATTCAGAAATTATCAGAAATCCAAACACAGATAGAAAAAAAATCCATAAATCATCCAACCGAATTTTATGCTTTTTTAGAAAGTTTACAATTGCATTCTTTTTTGCGTTCGGCTATAGATTGTGCGTATTGGGATTTGTTTGGGAAGTTAGAAAACAAGAGTTTCTTAGAATTAAATTCAATTGAAATACAACAATTACCCGAATCTTCCATCACGATAAGTGTGGCGCCAATTGAAGAACAATTGCAAAAAATCGCAAAATCGGATTGGAATAAATTCAAGGTAAAATGGAATCATTATGATGAAAAAGCATTGGATTTACTATTAAATTGCGAAAAAGAAATCGCTTTAGATGCGAATGGAAGTTTCTCTATTTCCGAATGTCAGCAATTGGAAGAAAATTCGTCATCTGCTCAATTTACTTATATTGAACAACCCATGAAAATTGGAATTTCAAACTATTCACACTTGAATGCTTCTAAATTTGCGAATTGGATGGCAGATGAAGATTGTCAAGAACAAACCAAACTTTCCGATTTAAAATCGCATTATAAAACCATTAATATTAAATTGGTGAAAACAGGTGGATTGACTCCCGCTATACAACTAATCAAAGAAGCGAGAGCAAACGATTTCAAAATCATGATAGGTTGTATGACCGAATCTACCGTAGGAATTTCAGCCGGAGCAGTTTTGGTTCCATTAGTAGATTATGTTGATTTAGATGGTGCGAATTTAATTGCCAACGACATCGCTTTTGGTAGCACCATCGAAAAAGGAAAAGTGTTGCTTTCAGAGAAAGTTGGGCTGGGAATTTCCTTGAAATAATTTAAAGCCGTATTTTCGCATTATAATTCACACTAAAATGAGTAAAGTAGTATTAATTACAGGTGGTTCATCAGGAATTGGAAAATCAATTGGCGCGTTTTTGCATCAAAAAGGTTTTGTAGTATATGGCACAAGCCGAAATCCTGAAAAAATCACGAATTCGATATTTCCATTAGTAGCTTTAGATGTTCGCAATAAGCAAAGTATTGTGAATTGTGTTACTGAAGTGATTCAGAAATCTGGAAGATTAGATGTCGTAATTAATAATGCGGGAGTTGGAATTACAGGTCCAATTGAAGAAATCCCAACCGAAGAAATCCAAAATAATTTCGAAACAAATTTATTTGGACCAATCGAAGTAATGAAAGCGGTTTTGCCTCAAATGCGCGAACAAAAATCGGGTTTAATCATTAATATAACCTCTATTGCTGGTTATATGGGATTGCCTTATCGTGGCGTTTATTCGGCTTCAAAAGGAGCTCTAGAATTAATTACCGAAGCGTTGCGAATGGAAGTAAAGTCTTTCGGAATTGATATTACAAACGTAGCACCAGGCGATTTTGCTACTAATATTGCAGCAGGTCGTTATCATGCACCGGTTGTGAAAGGTTCGGCTTACGAATTTCCTTATGGAAATACGTTAAAAGAAATGGATTCGCACGTTGATAGCGGAAGTAATCCAAATGAAATGGCAGAAGCAATTTTTGCTATTATTCAAACTAAAAAACCCAAAGTACATTATAAAGTTGGTGCTTTTATGCAAAAGTTTTCTATTGTTTTAAAACGCATTTTGCCTGATACGGTGTATGAAAAAATGTTGATGAATCATTATAAGTTGTAAATCTTATTTTTTATACATCTTAAGTATTACAATAGCATGTGGAAATGTTATTGATGCTAAAAATGAAAAAAACAAAGCATCAAATATAATCATGTCTTTAGATATTAGATATAAAAGACTTATTCCGACTAAGGAAATTATCCAATACAAAAAAGCAGATTTAAAGTATTTCTTAAAATTGATAAACGAATAGTTACCATATAAAAAACGTATTTGATCATTTAAAGACGGTATACTGTGCCAAAAAATAAAGTAAATCGTAAATCCCCATATCAAACCTGAAACTTTAAATATTAAACAGAGCAACATCAAGTAAAATAGTTGTTCAATTACAATCTTTTTAAAAGATGCTGAATTCTTATACATTATATAGGTATTAATTAAAAACAATACTAATACTATAAAAAACACAATACTTATTGTTATTTCAGTAATTGCAAAAGCTGTAATTTTAAAAACAATTTCTATAACTTCTTGTTTGTTAAAATAAAATAATAAGAGTAAGATTACTAAACCATAATTGAATTGGAATATTTTCTTTATGAATTTATTTCCATCTTTTATAATTTCTTCCCAATGTTGTTCTCCAAAATGATAAGCGCTAACTAATATAAATAATATTAAAGCTACTATTGGAATATTTGTAAATAGCAATACAGAAATCAGAACAACAATTATATAGGATATTAAAATTTTTAAAAAATTTTGCTTTTTTCTATTTTCAAGTTGACTTATTAATACCAAATCGTTAGCTCCATGCAAAATCCCAAACGTAAAAATCAATAAAAATCCCAAAAATATTTGGTTTCTCTCTGATAAATAAGAATTTAGCCAAAGACCTAAAAAGCTTGTAAAGACCGATAAATTCTGTATTTTATACATTTTTATTTAATTTTGTTTGATATTTTAATAAAATAATTAAACAAAAACTTGTTTATATTGTTTAATTTTTTGTAAATTTACTTAAACAAACTAATTTAAACTATTATTATTATGACAAATTTAATGTTTCTATCATCTAGTGTAGCAAAAATGTTACCTAATGATTATGTGGGGTTTACATTTTTTATTGGAAGTATGGCTATGATGGCTGCTTCCGCTTTTTTCTTTTTATCATTAAATCAATTTGATAAAAAGTGGCGTACTTCAGTATTGGTTTCAGGTTTGATTACTTTTATTGCTGCCGTTCATTATTTTTACATGCGTGATTATTGGAATGCTTTCCAAGAGTCGCCAACTTTCTTTAGATATGTTGACTGGGTTTTAACTGTGCCGTTAATGTGTTTAGAATTTTATTTAATATTAAAAGTAGCTGGTGCTAAACAAAGTTTGTTGTGGAAAATGATTTTCTATTCAATCGTAATGTTAGTTACTGGATATTTTGGTGAAGCTGTTGACCCATCAAATGCATGGATTTGGGGATTAGTTTCTGGTATTGCTTACTTCGCAATTGCCTATGAAATTTGGTTAGGAGAAGCGTCTAAATTAGCCAAAGCTGCTGGTGGAAACGTATTAGAAGCACACAAAATTTTATGTTGGTTCGTTCTAGTTGGATGGGCAATTTATCCTTTAGGATACATGTTAGGTACTGATGGATGGTACACAGGTATTTTTGGTAAAGGAAATGTAGATATCGCTTACAATATAGCAGATGCTATAAACAAAATTGGATTTGGATTAGTAATTTACAATTTAGCTGTAAAATCTACTTCAAACCAACAAGCATAATTTAATTTTTAGTTTTTGCTTAACCGCTTCATTTTATGGAGCGGTTTTTTTATATTATTAAGAATTGATTTCTTACTTTTGCCAACACAATTTATCCTGAGCTTGTCGAAGGACAAAACAACACGCAATATTTTAAAATTTAAAAAAGATGAAATTTTTTATTGACACAGCTAATTTAGAGCAAATTAAAGAAGCACAAGAGTTAGGTATTTTAGACGGAGTTACTACAAACCCATCGTTAATGGCTAAAGAAGGTATTACAGGAAAAAATAATATCCTAAAACATTACGTAGACATTTGTAATATTGTTGACGGTGATGTAAGTGCAGAAGTAAATGCAATGGATTTAGAAGGAATGATTAGAGAAGGTGAGGAGTTAGCTGACTTACACGAACAAATCGTGGTAAAATTACCTATGACTAAAGAAGGTGTAAAAGCATGTAAGTATTTCTCTGATAAAGGAATTAAAACGAATGTAACCTTAATTTTCTCTGCTGGACAAGCGTTATTAGCTGCAAAAGCTGGAGCAACTTATTGTTCACCTTTCTTAGGAAGATTAGATGATGTTTCTACAGATGGTTTAAATTTAATTGATGAAATTCGTCAAATTTATGATAACTACGGATTTGAAACGCAAATTTTAGCAGCTTCTGTTCGTCATACCATGCATGTAATTAACTGTGCTAAAATTGGTGCGGATGTTATGACAGGACCTTTATCTTCAATTACTGGATTATTAAAACATCCATTAACAGATATCGGAATTGCTCAGTTTATTGCAGATTACGAAAAAGGAAATAAATAATTTCTAGTATAAAAACAAAAAAGCGTTCTAATTAGAACGCTTTTTTTTATTAGTATTGGTTAACCATAAACAAAACTAATTTTATTTCAAATTCTGTTCAAAATTTACATCAAACAGATTAGCAAATCCATTTTTAATGGTGCCATCTTCATTTAAAATGATGATTCTATGAATTTTAGTGATGACCCATTTTTTCTTAACTAATTCAAAATCTTCTACATGAAATTCTTTAGCAATTTCAAACTTGTATTTTTTTAAGGAATTTTCCCAATTAATTTTAGTATCGTTTACATTTACTGCAATAAATTCATAATTAGGATATTTTATCTGTAGTTCTGCAATTTTTTTATGTGATGCTACAAAATGCGATTCTGCATGACTTGTCCAAAAGAATAAAACAGTTGGTTTAGTTATAATACTATTAACAGCTACGGTCTCGTTAGAAGTGTTTGTTAAATTTATATTAGGTAATGTATTGCCTACTTTTAAATTTTTTACAGAGTTTGATAACTCTCTAATTTCTTCCTTATTTTTAGTATCACTAGACAATTGTAAATAGCGTTCAATAAATTTCTGGTTGTTGTACATGTTTTGATCTTCTAACAAGTACATCATTGCAACGTTATTTAATACAACATTTTTAACTTTTTGATTTTTAATTAAAGTGTCGGTAATATTTAATTTTTCAATATTATTCTCTAATGAATTTTCATTTAAATCTAAATGATCTTTTTGTAAAGAAACGTTATTTAACATAACGCTTACATATTTTATAAAAGGAGAATAGTTTGTTAAAAGTGCATTTTCAAAATCAACCTCTTTTCTGTGATCATAATAATTAGAAGGTAACTTAGTTCTAATATTTTCTCCAGTTCTAAATTGATGTGCGTAAGGATATATTTCTTTTTTTGTTATGTGATGAAAATTTAAACTTGCTCTTGCAACTAAATCAAAATTTTCATCCCAACCAATTTCGGCTTTGCGTTTTAAATAAAATGATTTTCTAATAGCATAACTTGAATCGATGTTTTTTATAAAACTTTTTACATCTTTATCAAATTTATCATACATTAAAGAACGGTCTGCGTCATTTTTTAGAAACAATTCCATTAAAAAATTGTTTTTTTCATCGCCTCTTCCACAAAACACAACCGAGTTATCAAAATCAAATGTATTTACTCTAAGCATTAAACTATCATTCTTATCAAAATATACATATTGATATTCAGGATTGTGCTTATAAGTATACAAACCAGGCGCTAGTGAGTCAAATTTATGCATAAAGCGATTGTTTTTGTCCAGATAAATTGTGTCAATCACTTCATCATCTTTTAAAAACAATACATATTTTTCTTGTGGATTTAATATTTCACCTCCAAAGTAAGCTACAAAATTATCTTCTTTAAAAACTTTTTTACAAGAAGTTAAAGACGTAAAAAGCACCACAGAAAGCGGCAAGAAGTATTTAATGTAATTTTTAATCATTTAATTGATTATTGTTTTCAGAACAAATGTATTAGTTAAAATTAAATTAGCTTGTTAACATTCAGTTAAAATAAACCTATATTAATTATAATTATAATGTTCAAAAATCTACTATTTTTAGTACTTTTGCAACAGTTTTATAAAAAAATACAAAAATGTTAACAGTTTCAAATTTATCGGTTCAATTTGGTAAACGAATTTTATTCGATGAAGTAAATACAACGTTCACTCAAGGTAATTGCTACGGAATCATTGGTGCTAATGGTGCTGGGAAATCTACTTTCATGAAAATTATTGCGGGTGAAATGGATCCAACATCTGGTAGAGTTATTCTTGAACCAGGGAAACGTATGTCGGTTTTAAACCAAAATCACAATTTATTTGACGAACATACTGTTTTAGAAACAGTTTTAATGGGAAATAAAGTATTGCATGCAATTAAAACAGAAATGGATGCTTTGTATGCTGATTATACCGATGAAAATGCCAACCGAATTGGTGAGTTACAATTGCAGTTTGACGAAATGAACGGATGGAATGCAGAAAGTGATGCTGCAACTATGCTTTCAAACTTAGAAATTGGTGCAGAATATCATTACACTTTAATGAGCGAGATGGATGGAAAACTTAAAGTTCGTGTTTTATTAGCACAAGCTTTATTTGGAAATCCAGATGTGTTGATTATGGATGAGCCTACCAATGACTTGGATTTTGAAACGATTGGTTGGTTAGAAAATTTCTTAGCCAATTATGAAAATACGGTTTTAGTGGTTTCGCATGACCGTCACTTTTTAGATGCGGTTTGTACACACGTTTCAGATATTGATTTCGGAAAAATTACACATTATTCTGGAAATTATACGTTTTGGTACGAATCTTCGCAATTAGCGGCTCGTCAAAAAGCACAACAAAATAAGAAAGCGGAAGAGAAAAAAGCGGAGTTGGAAGAGTTTATTCGTCGTTTTAGCGCGAATGTTGCCAAATCAAAACAAGCAACTTCTCGTAAAAAAATGATTGAAAAATTAAATTTAGACGAGATTAAACCTTCAAGTAGAAGATATCCTGCCATTATTTTTGATACAGAAAGAGAAGCTGGAGATCAAATTTTAAATGTTCAAAATTTAAGTGCTTCTATCGATGGCGATGTTTTATTTAAAGGAGTAGACTTAAATATGGCGAAAGGCGATAAAATTGTTGTTTTTTCTAAAGATTCGAGAGCAACATCTGCCTTTTATGAAATTTTAAATAAAAAATTAACTCCAGATTCAGGAACATTTGATTGGGGAATTACCACTACACAATCGTATTTACCAGTTGATAATCATGAATTTTTTGATGGTGTAGATTTAAACTTAGTAGATTGGTTACGCCAATGGGTTAAAACGGAAGAAGAACGTGATGAAGTTTATGTTCGTGGATTCTTAGGGAAAATGATTTTCTCAGGAGAAGAAGCATTAAAAAAATGTAACGTTTTATCTGGTGGAGAAAAAGTTCGTTGTATGTTATCGCGTATGATGATGATTAGAGCTAACGTTTTAATGTTAGATGAACCAACGAATCACTTAGATCTTGAATCAATTACAGCATTTAATAATTCTTTAAGCAACTTTAAAGGTTCTGTTTTGTTTACAACTCATGACCACGAATTTGCACAAACTGTAGGAAATCGAATTTTAGAATTAACACCTAATGGTGCTATTGATCGATATATGACATTTGATGAATATTTAGAAGATGACAAAATCAAAGAATTAAGACAAAAAATGTATTCTTAATATCATTCCCGTTGCTAGTTTTAGTAACGGGATTTTTTTTACATATATGCCACTGATTTCACAGATTATCACAGATTTTTTCTAATGGTAATCCTTTTAAATCCATGAAATCCGTGGCAAAAAAATAAAATATCAATATTCTCTTTTTTTTACAATACGATTGCTATTAGAAATATAAATTCTAAATTTGTACAAACAACACATCATGAGTCAAAAAGTTTTGCTCACTTCAAAAGAAGTACACATCATCTTGCATCGATTAGCTTGTCAACTAATTGAAAATCATTTAGATTTCTCAAATACGATCTTAATCGGTTTACAACCTCGAGGTAAATTTTTAGCCGAAAGAATCAAACAAATTTTAGAATCAGATTACCAAGTTTCCAATATACAATTGGGGTTTTTAGATATTACTTTTTTTCGTGATGATTTTAGAAGAGGCGAAAAACCATTAGAAGCCAATAAAACACAAATCGATTTTTTAGTAGAAGATAAAAAAGTAGTTTTTATTGATGATGTTTTATATACCGGAAGAAGTATCAATGCCGCTTTAACAGCTATTCAATCCTTCGGAAGACCATCAGAGGTAGAATTACTAACTTTAATAGACAGAAGATTTAGCCGTCATTTACCTATTCAGCCCGATTATAGAGGAAGACAAGTAGATGCCATAAATAATGAAAAAGTATTAGTAAAATGGCTTGAAAACGATGGAGAAGATGCCGTGTATTTGGTAACAAAATAATGTAACAATAAACCACTAACTACAAACAACAAACAACCAAAATAAATGAAAGAATTATCAGTAAATCATTTAATCGGAATAAAACATATAACAAAAAGTGATATCGATTTAATCTTCGAAACGGCCGACCAGTTTAAAGAAGTAATTAATCGTCCCATCAAAAAAGTACCATCACTTAGAGATGTTACGATTGCTAATATTTTCTTCGAAAACAGCACCAGAACCAAATTATCTTTCGAATTAGCTCAAAAACGACTTTCAGCGGATGTTATTAGTTTTTCTGCTGCACAGTCTTCGGTTAAAAAAGGCGAAACTTTGATAGATACCGTAAATAACATCTTGTCAATGAAAGTAGATATGGTGGTTATGCGTCACAGTAGTCCTGGAGCGGCTCACTTTTTATCGCAAAATGTTAGTGCAAGTATTGTAAATGCAGGAGATGGCGCTCACGAACATCCAACACAGGCTTTATTAGATAGTTTTACGATAAGAGAAAAATTAGGTGATGTAGGTGGAAAGAAAATCGTAATTGTAGGCGATATTTTGCACTCAAGAGTAGCGTTGTCCAATATTTTTGCTTTACAAATGCAAGGAGCAGAAGTAAAAGTGTGCGGCCCAAAAACGTTGATTCCTAAATACATAGAATCTCTCGGAGTATCCGTTGAACCAAATTTAAGAAAAGCTTTAGAATGGGCAGATGTAGCTAATATGTTACGTGTGCAAAATGAACGTTTAGATGTAAGTTATTTCCCTACGACAAGAGAATACACCCAACAATATGGTGTAACCAAAGAATTATTAGATTCGCTAAATAAAGAAATCGTAATCATGCACCCAGGGCCAATCAACAGAGGAGTTGAAATTACTTCCGATGTAGCCGATTCACAGCAATCCGTTATTTTAAATCAGGTGGAAAATGGAGTAGCGGTTCGTATGGCAGTGATTTATTTATTGGCAAGTAAGATTAAGAATTAATGTAATGAAAAGTATTTTAAAGTTAATTACATTCATTTTGATTTTTCAAACCCAATTTAGTTTTGGCTGTTTGAATGGTGAAACTTTAGAATTAAAAAATGGAGTTCTATTATATCAAGATAGTGAATATATGAATATTCCTAAAGGGCATGATTTTTATAAAAATGATTTTGAAGCAATTATTAAAGACTTAAGAAAGTTATATAAAGAAACAAATGATATTGATTATTTATCTGATATTGGAGTAGTTTTAATTCTTCAAAAAAAATACAATGAAGCAATAAAATTATATAATCAAATTGAGAAAACACATCCTAATCGATATTCTACAGCTTCCAATTTAGGTACAATTTATGAATTGACGGGTGATAATGTAAATGCTTTAAAATGGATTGAAAAAGCATTAAAAATTAATCCTATTTCACATAATAGTTCTGAATGGATTCATGTAAATATTTTAAAAGCTAAAGTTAATAATTTGATTTTTTCAAGTCAAAACATAATAAATACTAATTTTACTTTTGAATCACTTCCTAAGACAAATTTAAAAAATGAGAATCTTGAATCTTTAAGATTTCAAATTTATTTTCAGCTAAACGAAAGAATGTCATTTATAAAAGAGAAAGATAAATCAATTGCTGTTTTATTGTTTGATTTAGCAAATATTGATTATTTACTAGGGAAGAAATCAAATCAATACAAAGAGCTTTATAAAATGGCTATTGGCTATGGTTTTGATAAAAAATTTGTTGAAGATAGATTAAAAGCTATTGAAAAACATGAATTATCAAATAAAATCAATAGTTTAGAAAGAGAAAATAAAAAAGTTATTTCAAAAAAGTTAAGAGATAAAAAGAATAATACTAATTATATCTTGTTTTTATCTTTTTCAATAACATTATCGCTTATTCTTTATTTCTTATTCAAGAAATTTAAAAAATAAGTATATTAGCAGTAATCAGTAAAGTAATACCACCAAAATGAAAGTAGATCAAAAAGGACATACCACCATCATCAAAGATACACAAAATAATGTGGAAGCTTTTGTGGGTAAAATAACCAATGAATATCATGCATTTCAAGGTCAGAATTTAATTTTGGATGTGTCGCATGATAAATCGCTTTCTAATAAAGATTTAGTCCATTTTAAAGAATTGGCTAAAACCCATAAAAAAGCAAAAAAATCAATGATTATTGTTTCTGACGCAGTTGATTTTGATAAAGTACCAAATTATTTAAACGTGGTTCCTTCCGTTTTAGAAGCTCATGACATGATTGAAATGGACGAAATTGAACGCGATTTAGGATTTTAATAAAAGTTTACAGTCTCAGTTTACAGTATTCAGTAACTGCGACTGAAAACTGCGACTGAACACTGCGACTGACCACTAAAAAATGAAACTACAAATACTCGGCTGTTACGCAGCTACTCCAAGAACGATAACCAACCCAACATCACAAGTGTTAGACATAAAGAATCATTTATTTCTAATCGATTGTGGTGAAGGAACACAAGTGCAATTGCGCAAGCATAAAATTAAGTTTTCTCGCATTAATCATATTTTTATTTCGCATTTACACGGCGATCATTTTTATGGATTAATTGGTTTAATTTCGACATTTATGTTGTTAAATCGCGAAAACGATTTACACGTTTATGGGCCAAAAGGAGTAAAAGAAATTATTTTGTTACAATTGCGTGCTTCGGGGTCGTTTACGGGTTACAATTTGTATTTCCACGAATTAGAATCTAAAGAAAGTGAAGTGGTTTTTGAAGATGATACCGTAGTTGTAAAAACAATTCCTTTAAATCATCGTATTTATACCAACGGATTTTTGTTTCAAGAAAAAGTTGGAAAACGTCATTTGAATATTGAAGCGGTTGCTACATACAAAATTGAAAAATGTTATTTCGACAAAATCAAATCAGGAGGAAATGTAACATTAGATTCAGGGGAAGTAATTGATAACGAGTTATTATCTTTGCCACCAGACGCTACTAAAAGTTATGCCTTTTGTAGTGATACAATGTATGACGAATCAATTGTTCCCATTATAAATGAGGTTGATGTGTTGTATCATGAAGCTACTTTTTTGGATTCAGAAGCACATTATACTGAAAAAACAAAGCACACCACCGCAAAAGAAGCCGCAAAAATTGCGAAATTAGCAAATGTGAATCAACTGATTTTAGGACATTATTCAACACGATATGGTTCCATCGAACCTTTTAAAACAGAAGCACAAACTATTTTTGAAAATGTGTTTTTGGCGGATGATGGGAGAGAATTTGAATTCTAATTTTCAATGATATAACATGTTCCAAAAAATATTTTAGATTTTAACGATTATAATAATGATAAAAACTGTAATTTTCGATATGGATGGCGTAATTGTGGATACCGAACCGGTTCATTATTATGCGTATCATAAGCATTTTAAAGAATTAAATATCAATGTAACCGATGAAATGTATACTTCGTTTACAGGTAATTCTACACGTAATATTTTTCAAAAATTAAAGGAACAATTCAATTTATCTGAAAATGTAGAAGATTTGGTTTTACGTAAACGTCATTTATTTAATGATGCTTTTGATTCTAAAGAAGATTTGTATTTAATAGAAGGAGTTGAAGATTTAATTAAAGATTTGTATGTCAACGGAATTCAATTAATTGTAGCTTCTTCTGCTTCTCATGTTACCATTAACCGAGTGTTTACACGCTTTAATTTACATCAATATTTTACTCATATAGTTTCGGGTGAAGATTTTCCAAAATCGAAACCGCATCCTGCTATTTTTCTACATGCCGCTAGTTTATCTATTGCACCTAAAGAAAATTGTATTGTAATTGAAGATAGTACAAACGGAATTCAGGCTGCTGTTTCTGCCGAAATTTTCTGTGTGGGCTATAACAGTTTACACTCTAAAAATCAGGATTTGTCAAAAGCAAATGTTGTTGTTCAGCATTTTAATGAATTGAATTTTGAAAAAGTCAGTAATTTGAATTAATGCTTTTCATTATCTTGAAAAGTGTGTGTTTCTAAAATTCGTTTGCTGTCTTTTTTAACCGACTCATTTTTTCGCATCGACCAAAAGAAATCGCTAGAAAATTTCCTAGCTTCTTCTAAATTCACAATAGGTAAAGGATAATCTTTTCCAATTTCAAAATTATACAACATTTGTTCTATTGGAGTCAATTTCCAAGGTTCATGAATAAATTCTGCAGGAATAATTGCTAATTCAGGAACCCATTTTTTAATAAAAGTGCCATCAGCATCATGTTCGTATGAGTTTTTTACCGGATTATAAACACGTAAGGTATTAATTCCAGTTACACCAGCTTGCATTTGAATTTGCGGATAATGAATCCCGGGTTCAAAATCTAGAAATTGTTGTGCCAAATGCGGACTACAATTTTGCCAAGGTTGGAACAAATGATGCGTGTAAAATGAAACTACCAAAGCGCGCATTCTAAAATTCAAATAGCCAGTAGAATTCAAACAACGCATGCAAGCATCAACTAGAGGAACTCCCGTATTTCCAGTTATCCAAGCTTTGTGATATTTTTGATTAACAGTCTGATTCAAATTGCGATATCCTTTATTCACCGAAATAAATTCCATCGTACTTTCCATTTCAAACTTCTGGATGAAATGGGCTTGCCAACGTAATCTTGATGCAAAATTAGAAATCTGACGTTTGAATTTTCCTTGTTGGTGAATTTCCAAAGCTCTGGTATACACTTGTCGAATCGATAAATTTCCCCAAGCAATATAAGGCGATAATCGACTACAACCTTTTCTGCCTAACTCGGGTTTTGAAATGTGATTGCTGTAATTTTGCACCCGTTCTTCAAAAAAAGAATTCATGTAACGAATAGCAGTTGAAACGCCTCCTTTTTGAAAATTTCCGTTATGAATTGTGTTTATAGAAGGAATTTCAAAATGATTTTCTAATTCTTCAATTTCAATATATTTTACAAAACTTCTTGTTGTTGGGTTAAAAGGTAAGCAATCTTTATCCATATAATCATACCAATCTTCTTTCCAATTTTTTCTATTTTTTATGCCTCGAATGACACCATTGGTAATATATTCGTTCCAGACAATCCCTTTTTCTTTTAGGAGTTTGCCCACTGCAATATCTCTGTCATAAGTCAGTTTTCTTCCTGTTTCTTGATGCGAATAAAATGCTCTTATAGAGATAAGTTGGGTTAATTTTTTAATTACCGAAACCGCTTCTCCTTTAACAATTAATATTTGAGTATGATGTTTTAAAAGTTCTTTTTGTAACGATTCTAGCGATTGTTTGATGAAATCAAAATGACGCTGACTGTAGTGAATATCTTTCATCAGCGAAGGTTCAAAAATATAAAGCAATAAAGTTTTACCAGAAGTCGATAATGCTTCATGTAAGGCTTCATGATCGTGCAAACGCAAATCTCTCTTGAACCAAACAACTTTCATTTTATGAGTTTTTTATTTAGGGTAACTTAGTTATCCAACGGCTTCTTTGTACACTTTTAAGCAACGTTCTCGTGCTTCTTTGTGATCTACAATAGGTTTTGGATAATATTCGGTTTCCAATTCCGGAATCCATTTTTTGATATATTTTAAATCTTTATCAAATTTCTTAATTTGTTCGGTTGGATTGAAAATTCTAAAATACGGTGCAGCATCAACTCCAGAACCTGCTGCCCATTGCCAATTTCCAACATTACTCGCCATTTCATAATCTAGTAATTTTTGAGCAAAATAAGTTTCGCCCCAACGCCAATCGATTAGCAAATGTTTGCATAGAAAACTTGCTACAATCATTCGAACACGATTGTGCATGTGACCAGTTGAGTTTAATTCTCGCATTCCGGCATCAACAAAAGGATAACCAGTTTTTCCTTCACACCATTTTTGAAATAATTCTTCATTATTATTCCATACTATTCCGTCATATTTAGGTCTAAAACTCGAATTGTATGTATGAGGAAAGTGCCATAAAATTTGCATGAAGAATTCGCGCCAAATTAATTCGTTCCAAAAGGTATCATTTTTTTCAGCGATAGCTTTTGCAATCATTTTACGAATTGAAACCGCTCCAAATCTCAGATAAATTCCCAAATAAGAAGTTTTATTCAAAGCCGGAAAATTTCGAGTTGCTTCGTAATTCTGAATTAAATTTTCGGAAACATCAAAAGAAGATACTTTTATATTCGATTTTTCAAAACCAATATCTGTTAACGATAAAAAAGGGTAGTAGTGCTTCGCAACTTTATCCAATTTTTCTTCTGAATTATAATGAACCAGTTTTATCTTTTTAAAATTTTCTTTCCATTTTTTCGAAAAAGGAGTGAAAACAACATAAGGTGTTCCATCATCTTTAACCACTTCGCTTTTTTCAAAAATGACTTGATCTTTGCTTGTTAAAAATGAAATTCCATTGGTAGTAAAAAGTTGATTCATTTCCTTATCACGCTTTCGAGCATATGGTTCGTAATCGTGATTGGTATACACCGATGTAATTGTATTTTCGGAAATTAATTGAGTAAAAATTTCAATTGGCTTACCCTGAAAAACCGCTAACGATTTTCCAATTTTATTCAATTCCGACTGGATTTTTTCTAATTGTTCGTGAATAAACGAAACCCGAGCATCATCTTTTGGAAGTTGCGATAAAATTTCACTATCAAAAATAAATATAGGCAAAACATCTTCAGTACTATTTAAAGCATGAAATAAACCTACATTATCCTCCAATCTTAAATCGCGTCTAAACCAAAAAATATTCATGTTTCTATATTTGTTTCAAGTTTTAGATTTCAGGTTTCAAGTTTCAAGTTTGATTTTTGTACTTGAATTTGTACTTGAATTTGAACTTGTACTTGTACTTGTACTTTTACTTGTCCTTGAATTCCTTATCCGTTTACTAATAATGTTGACATGCCACCGTCTACGTGGAAAATTTGTCCCGATATCCAACTGCTTTTCTCACTCAATAAAAAACTTGCCATTTGCGCGCTGTCTTCAGGTTTTCCAAATCTTTTTAAAGGATGACGTTCCGCTGATTTTTCTTGTTTGGTTTCGTTGTTCAAGAATTTATCGGCTAAAGGCGTATCAGTTAATGATGGAGCAATTACATTTACTCTAATTTTTGGAGCATATTCAGCAGCTAATGCTTTTGCAAAACCTTCAATAGCTCCTTTTGCAGCAGCAACACTCGTATGAAACGGCATTCCCATTGAAGCTGCAACAGAACTAAACAATACAATACTCGATTGATCACTAGCTGTTAAATTGGGTAAAACAGTTTGAATTACTTTTACTAAACTAATGAAATTAATTTGTAAATCAGTTTCAAACGCTTCTGGTTTTAATCCTCTAAACGGACGTAAATTAATGCTTCCAGGGCAATAAACCAAACCATCTAAAATTGCAGGTAGTTTTGATGTGTCTAAAGTATCAATTGAAGCATCAAATGGAATATGAGTAACATTCAATCCTACTAAATTTTCATTAGTTCTAGATGCAACAAAAATATTATTATCGTTTTGAAGTTCTTGCGCTATGGCTAATCCTATTCCGTAAGAACCACCTATTAATAGTATGTTTTTCATGATTTTATTGTTTGAATTCACCAAATAATTCAATTAATTTTTTTCTTCTGTATTCAAATATTTCTTCCAGTTTTGGTTTAACCAAAAAGGGGTGAACCAATTGACCTAAAATTCCCATAGGTACTTTATAATCAATTATATCTTCCATTTCAACTCCACCAGGAATTTCTTTAATGAAATGTTTGTGATGCCAAAGCGCATAAGGACCAAATCGTTGCTCATCTACAAAATACTGTTTGTCAACTACATGTGTAATTTCGGTTACCCATTTTGCCGGAATTCCTAGTACAGGTGTAACTATATATTGAATAATTTGACCTGGAAACATAGGTCTGTCTGCACCAGATAAAATTTTAAACCCCATATATTGAGGTGTTATTATTTGTAGATTTTTAGGATTTGAAAGTAATTCCCAAGCTTGATCTAAAGTAATAGGTAAATTCTGCTTTTTGTGTAATTGATATATTTTCATGTTCAATTTTTTGTAAAGATATAAATTTGTTTAATCTTTTTATATATAAATTAAACAAAAATAATTCATTTAAGTTTATATTAACATTTGATTCTATTACAATTTGTAAATTTGAAAATCAAAATTTAAACCTATGAGAAAAATTATTGTTATGTTGGCTTTAGTAGTAGCCAATTTTGTTGTTGAAGCACAAGTTAAAACACCTCAATCGAGTCCATCTGCTAAAGTAGAGCAAGTCGTTGGATTAACTACAGTTCAGGTAGAATATTCAAGACCAAGTGCTAAAGGTAGAACGGTATATGGCGATTTAGTTCCATTTGGAAAAATGTGGAGAACTGGAGCTAATGCAAATACTACTATTTCTTTTACAGAGGATGTAAAAGTTGGAGGAAAAGATTTAAAGAAAGGTAAATATGCCTTGTATACTACCCCAAAAGCAGATAGTTGGGATGTTATTTTTTATACAGATACTAACAATTGGGGTTTACCAGAAACTTGGAACGAATCTAATGTAGCGTTAAAAATTAATGTTAAACCAGAAACATTAACTAAATCAGTAGAATCGTTATCAATCTTTTTAAATAACCTTACAAATGATTCAGGGGTTATTGAATTAGCTTGGGAAAGAACAATGGTTTCTATTCCGTTTACTGTTCCAACTCAAGAAACAGCGTTAAAAAGTATCGAAAAAACATTAGCGGGTCCATCTGCAGGTGATTATTTTTCTGCAGCTCAATATTATTATCAAACGAATAGTGATATGACAAAAGCTTTGTCTTGGGTAAATAGTGCAATTTCAAATTCTCCAAAAGATAAAGATGTTCCATTTTGGTATTTAAGACTAAAATCATTAATTCAAGCTAAAAATGGTGATAAAAAAGGAGCTATTGAAACTGCAAAAGAATCGTTAGCTTTATCTGTAAAAGCTGGAAATGGAGATTACGAAAAAATGAACAAAGACAGCATTGCTGAATGGTCTAAATAGTAGTAAAATGTAATTTATTGAAAGTCCCAAAATTTATAATTTTGGGACTTTTTTATTATATCTGCTCGTTGGATGAAATTAGTTTTAAATTATAATTTTACATTAGTTCGATTACTTTTGGTAAGAAAATTATATTGAGAAAAGTGAAATTTTATTAGAAACAATTCTCGATTTGCAGTTAGTACAAGTTCGAGAAGTTTTGTGTCATTTCACAACACAAAAAATATTTGATTTGCTTCATTAGTTTTCTTTTCTAGTAAGATATTTAATAATTTCACTAACACCATATATTTAATAATTTCACAACACAAACGGATTATTATTTATCCTAAAAGGAAACAAAAAAAGCCTTGAATTTTACTTCAAGGCTTTCCTTTTTCATAGCAATGTTTCCCAGGTAATTAGAATACTAATTTCACCGATAATTCGAAATCGTCATAGATTGTTTTGTCTCCTAAATCAGAGAAGAAACTTCCAGAACCATATTTAATATCATATTTCGTTCTGTCTACTTTTAAATTTGTAGAAGCTGTATTTCCAGAAACTGTAATTTCAAACTTAATTGATTCTGTTTTTCCTTTAATTGTTAAATCTGCAGTTACATTATAAACGCCTTCACTTTTTTCTCCAATTGATTTGAATACTAAAGTTGCAGTTGGATATTTTTCAACACCAAAGAAATCATCCGATTTTAAGTGACCATCTAAGTTTGCTTTTCCTTTTCCTTCTAAATCAGTTGTGTTAATAGTTGTCATGTTAACAGTAAAGTTTCCACCAACTAATTTTTTTCCTTTGAAGATTAAAGCACCTTCTTGTAAGTTTATTGTTCCTTCATGAGAACCTGTTACTTTTTTACCTACCCAGTTGATACCACTTTTAGAAGCATCAATTTTTTTTGTTTGAGCTGTTGCCGATAATGTTACTAAAGCTACAAGAGCTAGTGCAATTGATTTTAAATTTTTCATGTTTTAAATTTTAATGTTTAAGGGTTATAATTAAATAGTTTCAAATAATTCTTTGGTTGATTTTCTAACTTTTGCATAATGTTGCGTTGCATCTTCTTCATGACGATATCCAATAGGTGCAACTAATGAAGCATTTAAGCCTAACTCATTAAGACCTAAAATTTCATTATATTTTTCAGGCTCAAAGCCTTCCATTGGAGTTACATCAATTTTTAATTCGGCTGCCGCATTTATTAAATTTCCTAAAGCTAAGTACGTTTGTTTCGCTGTCCAATTAGATTTTTGTTCTACTGATAATGGAACAATTTTAGATTTCATAAAATCAGAATACCCTTTTAAGTCTTCAATAGACAAACCTCTTGTAGCAGCAATGTTTTGAACATATTCATCAATATGATTTTCTTGTACATCTACAATGTTAGCAAATACTAATAGGTGAGAAGCATCTACAATTTGTGATTGTCCCCAAGAAACCGGTTGAAGTTTAGCTCTAAGTTCTGGATTTTCAATTATAAAGACTTTGTACAATTGTAAGCCGTATGAAGAAGAACTTAGTCGAATAGCTTCTTTTAAAGTTTCTAAGTCCTTATCTGATATTTTTTTAGTAGCATCAAATTTTTTAGTAGCATAACGCCAATTTTGATTTTCAATAAATGTATTCATAGTAATTTTTAATATTAATTTCTAAATTTCTCTAATAATTCGTTTAATAATTCTAATTCGTTTATAGTTAAGTTTTTTGCAAATCCTTTTTCGTGTTCATTTACAAAAGGATCTAAACTTGAAAGTAATTCTAAACCTTTATGGGTAATGGTAATTTCCATTTTTCTTCTGTTCTCAGGACAAATTTCTCTAATTACTAAGTCTTTTAGAAGTAATTTATCAACTAACCGAGTTGTATTACTGGTTTTGGCAATCATTCTTTCTTGAATGGTACACATATTAACAGGGTTTCCCTTTTGTCCTCTTAAAATTCTTAGCACATTAAATTGTTCTGGAGATAAATCAAATGGCTTTAAAATTTCATTAAACTTTTCTGAAATGATATTTTGAGTAAACATTACATTTAATAATGTTTTCTTTTCAATAGCCATTGGATAAGTTGGTTTTATGATTTCTTCTATTCGCATTTGTTTTTGTAAAATTTGTATGTACAAATGTAGTAATTATTTTATTTGTATGTACAAATGTTTAATAAATTTTTGTTAAAGTTTTAAAATTGCATTTTTTGATAGTACTTTTGAAAAAAAATATTAAAGATGACAAACTTAGATCAAAACACATGGTGGAGCCAGTTTTCGCAAGATGAAAATGGTGTTATACTAGATGTTCGTACCGAAGATGAATTTAACGATGGTTATATTCCAGCGGCAATAAATATCGATATTTATAAAGGGCAAGGTTTTATTTATAGAGTAGAGGAGTTAGATAAATCGAAAAATTATTATGTGTATTGTGCCGCTGGAGTTCGTAGTGCCAACGCTTGTAATGCCATGGAACAATTAGGTTTTGAAAATACCTTTAATTTACTAGGTGGTTTTTCTAATTGGGATGGACCAACAGAATAATAAAGAAATCCGCTCTTCAGCGGATTTTTTTATACTATTCTTCTAAGTTTATTTTTATCTAAAAGAACTATTTTCTTGCCAATTAAGTCGATATAGTTGCTTTTTTTAAGTTCAGAAAGCAATCTAATACAACTTTCGGTTGCGGTGCCAATCATTCCGGCTAGTTCTTCTCTGGATAGTTGAATGTGTAATGATCCGTCTTCATGAATTCCAAAAGATTCTTCTAAATATATTAAGGTTTCCGCTAATCGTTGTTTTACATTTTTTTGAGCCATGTTTACCATATGATCATCTGAAACTTTTAAATCATCACATATCGTTCGCATTACATTCATTGAAAACTGATTGTTTTCATTAAAAAACTGCATCACTTCTGTTTTAGGAATAAAGCAAACTTCCATATCTTCAAGAGCAACTGCACTCAAATTTGCTGGTTCATCGCTAATCATAGAGCGTTGTCCTAAAAGTTCTCCTGCTTTTACTAGTTTTACAATTTGATCTTTACCGTTTTCACTTAGTTTAGATAGTTTACTTACTCCATCTTTCACACAATAAATACCGTTTATAACGTCTCCTTCTTCAAAGATTGGCTCTCCTTTTTTTATGGTATAGGAAGTTTTACACTCCGCCATTCTTAATAGTTCTTCCTTTTTTAAAGCTTTTAAAGAACTAAATTGCCTAACAATGCATTGTTCACATTTACCCATTTTAACAAATGTTTAAAATTCTATACAAATATAGAAAAAGCATGACAAATATCATATTTTTTAAGGAACACTTTTATAAACTTTGTGGCAGGTAAAATGAGCAAATATATGGATACAGAAAATTGTTTCCATTGTGGTAATGAAATTATAAAAAAAGACGAAATCGTTTATGATGAAAAAAAGTTTTGTTGTAATGGGTGTAAAACTGTTTACGAAATTTTTAGTCAGAACGAATTAACGTGTTATTATGATTTTCAAGCATCTCCGGGTGCTACTCCGCAAGACATAAAAGGAAAATATGATTTTTTAGAAAATGAAGAAATTGTTTCAAAATTATTGGAATTTCAAGAGCGTACAACACATATTGTTTCACTCTACATTCCTCATATACACTGTAGTTCGTGTATTTGGATTTTGGAAAATCTACAAAAACTTCACCCAGGAATAACTACTTCTCAAGTAAATTTTCCAGAAAAGAAAGTCCGAGTAACTTTTCAACCCGAAAAAACTTCTTTAAAGGATATTGTTTATCTATTGAGTTCAATTGGTTATGAACCTTATATTAGTTTAGAAAATTTTGATGAAGGAAAGAAAAATATCGACCGAAGTTTAATTTATAAAATTGGTGTTGCTTTTTTCTGTTTTGGAAACATTATGCTGCTTTCGTTTCCTGAATATTTTGAGGTAGAAGAATTTTGGATTAATCAATACCGTGGTTTTTTTAGATGGTTAATTTTTGCATTATCATTACCTTCTTTTATTTATTCGGGTTCTGGTTATTATGTTTCTGCTTGGAAAAGTATTAAAAGTCGCAATTTAAATCTTGATATTCCTATTGCGCTAGGTATCATTGTAATGTTTATTAGAAGTACAGTTGATATTATTTTTGGCTATGGTCAGGGCTTTTTTGATAGTATGACGGGGTTGATTTTCTTTATGCTTTTAGGAAAATTATTCCAAAAGAAAACGTATGATTTTCTTTCTTTTGAGCGCGATTATAAATCGTATTTTCCTATTGCAATAACAAAAATATTACCAAATGGAGATGAAGAGTCGGTTCAGGTATATGATATAGAAAAAGGGGATAGGTTACTTATTCGAAATCAAGAATTAATTCCGGTTGATGGGATTTTAATTTCCGAAAAAGCGTCAATCGATTACAGTTTCGTAACAGGTGAAGCAGTTCCTATTGAGAAAAAATCAGGAGATAAGGTATTCGCAGGTGGAAAACAAATGGGGAAAGTCATTGAAATGGAAGTCTTGTTTTCGGTTTCAAATAGTTACTTGACTCAATTATGGAGCAACGATATCTTCCAAAAAAGAGTAGAACAACAACACAAAACCATCACAGATAAAATTAGTCGCTATTTTACGCCTGCTTTATTAGGATTATCTATTGTTTCCTTTATTTATTGGGTTTTTATAGATGTTACCACAGCATTTAATGTTTTTACGGCAATATTAATCGTAGCTTGTCCATGCGCATTGGCATTAACAGCTCCGTTTACTTTAGGTAATGTTTTAAGAATTTTGGGTAAAAGAAAATTGTATTTAAAAAATGCATTGGCTGTTGAACAATTAGCAAAAGTAGATACCATTGTTTTTGATAAAACAGGAACGATTACAACCAATAAAAAAACCGCAATAACCTACGAAGGAATTGAATTAAATTCATCCGAATTAAAATTATTGAAGAATGTTTTACGTGGCTCGAATCATCCTTTGAGCCGAAGATTGTACGAGTTTATTCCCAACCAAGAAAAGTTAGACACTTCAAGCTTCGAGGAAATTATCGGAAAAGGAATTTTCGCCGAAATCGATGGAAATACAATAAAACTTGGTTCGTCTCAATTTCTAAAAACCATGACCGAAAACACGCACAAGAAAACCAAAGTCCATGTTGAAATCAATGGTATTTACAAAGGTAGTTACGTATTTAATAATCAATACAGAAAAGGATTAGAGCCATTATTTGAAAATTTAGCAAATAATTATAATCTAGTAATCTTATCAGGGGATAACGATGGAGAACGTAGCATATTAGAAAAAATGTTGCCAGCTAAAACTATTTTAGTTTTCAATCAAAAACCAGAGCAAAAACTGGATTATATTGAAAATTTACAAAAAGAAGGTAAAAACGTTATGATGGTTGGTGATGGCTTAAACGATGCTGGTGCTTTAGCACAAAGTAATTTAGGTTTATCTATTTCTGAAAACGTAAATGTGTTTTCGCCAGCTTGCGATGGAATTTTAGATGCAACACAATTTGATAAAATCGCTTTTTTTATGCGCTATTCTAAAAATGCTATGAAAACCATTTATATGAGTTTTGGATTGTCTTTATTATATAATGTGGTGGGTTTAAGTTATGCAATTACGGGTGATTTAGATCCAATAGTAGCTGCTATTATTATGCCTTTAAGTACAATAACAATAGTGAGTTTTGTAACAATTCTTACCAATTTGTTCGCCAGAAAGCAATTTGTAAACTAATTATAATAAAATTTCATAATATGATAAAAGTCATATTTTATAAAAAGCAGTAAAAGTAACTTTGTTAACACAATTTTAAGGTATGAGTGTCATTTATATATTAATTACAGTTAGTATTTGCGTAGCAGTATTCTTTTTAATTGCTTTTATAAAAGCAGTTAAAAGTGGTCAATATGATGATGATTATACGCCATCAGTCAGAATGTTATTTGACGATGAAATTGTAAAAGAAAATCCTAACAAATTAATACAAACAGAAAAACAAAAATCAATCTAATTTATGGAGAAGCAACAATTTTATTACGACAACAAAATTGTAAGGAATTTCATCTACGCTAGTATCGTTTTCGGTGTAGTAGGGATGTTAGTAGGGCTTATTTTAGCTTTCCTATTTTTGTTTCCAAACTTAACAAGCGGCATTTCGTTTTTAAGTTTTGGACGCTTAAGACCTTTACATACCAATGCGGTCATTTTTGCCTTCGTTGGTAACGCTATGTTTGCAGGAGTTTATTATTCCATGCAACGATTATTAAAAACAAGAATGCTGAGCGACTTTTTAAGTAAAGTTCACTTTTGGGGATGGCAATTAATTATTGTTGCTGCGGCTATATCGTTACCCCTTGGATATTCAACTTCAAAAGAATACGCTGAGTTAGAATGGCCAATTGATATTGCAATTGCTCTTATTTGGGTAGTTTTTGGTATCAATATGATTGGAACTATTATAAAGAGAAGAGAACGTCATATATATGTAGCCATTTGGTTTTACATTGCTACGTTTGTAACAGTTGCGGTTTTACATATTTTTAATAGTTTAGAATTACCAGTTTCTGCAATGAAGTCTTATTCTGTTTATGCAGGAGTTCAAGATGCTTTAGTGCAATGGTGGTACGGACATAATGCAGTAGCATTTTTCTTAACTACTCCATTTTTAGGTATGATGTATTACTTTGTACCAAAAGTTGCAAATCGTCCTGTATATTCATATCGATTATCTATCATTCACTTTTGGTCGTTAATCTTTATTTATATTTGGGCTGGACCTCACCATTTACTATATACAGCTTTACCAGATTGGGCTCAAAACTTAGGAGTTGTATTCTCTGTAATGTTGATTGCTCCATCTTGGGGAGGTATGATTAATGGTTTATTAACTTTAAGAGGTGTTTGGGATAAAGTTCGTACAGATGCTGTATTAAAATTCTTCGTAGTTGCAATTACAGGTTATGGTATGGCAACTTTTGAAGGACCAATGTTATCTCTTAAAAACGTTAACGCAATTGCACACTTTACAGATTGGATTATTGCTCACGTTCACGTTGGTGCATTAGCATGGAATGGTTTCTTATCATTTGGTATGATCTATTGGTTAATACCAAGAATGACTAAAACGAAATTATTCTCTGAAAAATTAGCAAACTTTCATTTCTGGATTGGTACTTTAGGTATTATTTTATATTCGCTTCCAATGTATGTAGCTGGGTTTACTCAGGCTTCTATGTGGAAACAATTTAAACCAGATGGCGGTGCTTTACAATATGGAAACTTCCTAGAAACAGTAACCGAATTAATGCCAATGTATTGGATGCGTGCTATTGGAGGTACTTTATATCTTACAGGAGTAATTGTTTTAGTTTATAATATCATTAGAACTGTTAAACAAGGTGCTGCAGTAGAAGATGAATTAGCAGAGGCGCCAGCTTTAGCTGTAATTTCTCCAAACCGTTTAAAAGGTGAAAAACTTCACTCTTGGTTAGAAAGAAAACCGGTTCAATTTATGTTGTTAACTACAGTTGCAATTTTAATTGGAGGTTTAATCCAAATTTTACCTACAATTCTAGTAAAATCTAATATACCTACAATATCAGCTGTTAAACCATATACACCACTTGAATTAGAAGGTAGAGATTTATACATCCGTGAAGGTTGTGTGGGTTGTCACTCACAAATGGTTCGTCCGTTCCGTTCAGAAGTAGAGCGATATGGAGATTATTCTAAAGCAGGAGAATTTGTTTACGATCATCCATTCTTATGGGGTTCTAAACGTACAGGTCCAGATTTAGCCCGTGAAGGTGTATCAGGTAAACCATTTAATGGAGGTAGATCAGATGATTGGCATTTTAATCACATGTATGATCCTCAAAATTTAAATGAAAAATCAATCATGCCTAGATATCAATGGTTAATTAAAGATGAATTAGACAGATCGTCAACTCAAGATAAAATGAGAGCTATGGTAACTCTAGGCGTTCCTTATACTGATGCCGAAATTAACAATGCACTTAAACATATGGATGATCAAGCAACAAAAATTGAAACCAATTTATTAGCCAATCCAGATATTAAGAAATCATTTGAAAAAGAAACAGCTTCTCCTTTAAAAAATAGAGAGATTGTAGCGCTTATTGCTTATTTACAAAGATTAGGAACAGATACTCAAGTTAAAAAATAATTGTTATGCTAAAGTTTATTAAACATAATTTGGAAACTATATCAGGGGTTGAAATTTATCCTATTATTTCATTAACAATTTTCTTTACAGCGTTTGTATTGTTCACAGTTTGGGCTTTTACATATAGTAAAGAGAAAATTAAAGAAATAAGTGAAATGCCATTAAACGACGAATAGTCATAATTTATAATTAGATAGAAACTGAATCAATCATGAAGTTAAATTTCATGATTGTTCAGATTCTTTTAACATCAAAATTTTTTACATATGAAAAAATTAATTCCAGCATACGTAAGAGTTCCATTACTATTTGCAATTGTATTTGCAGCTTTGGAATATTTTATCGATTCAGGAGATAGGCCAGCTTTTATAAAGTTTCCTATGGTTGCTTTATTTTTAGGAGTATTCCTTTTTTTATTAATTGCAATAGAAATTGTAATTGATGCTGTTGATAAAGTTACTTATCATTTATTAACAGAAGAACAAAAGAATCAATTAGCAAACGCTCAATCGGTTTCTTTTACACAAAGTCAATGGTACCAAAATTTGGTAAAAAAACTTACTCGATCTAAAGAAATTGAAAGAGAAGAAGACATTATGTTAGACCATGATTATGATGGTATTAAAGAACTAGATAATGTATTACCTCCTTGGTGGGTATATTTGTTTTATGGTACAATTATTTTTGCATTGGTTTATATGGTTCGTTTCCATGTAATGAATGAATATGACCAAGAACAAGAATTTAAAAATGAAGTAAAATTAGCTGAATTAGAGAAATCTAAATTGCCTAAAAATGCTGCCGACGAAGTAAGTTATGAAACAGTAGTAGCTTTAACAGATGCTACAAATTTAGCAAAAGGAAAAGAAATTTTTACAAATGCTTGTGCAGCCTGTCATAAAGCCGATGGTGGAGGTTTAGTAGGTCCAAATTTAACAGATGACCATTGGATTAATGGAGGAGGAATTAAAAATATTTTCAAATTAATTTCAGAAGGAAGTAAAAACAATCCTTCAATGGTAGCTTGGAAATCTAATCTTTCTTCTTCAGATATTCAAAATATTGCTAGTTATATATTAACATTAAAAGGAACTAATCCTGCAGGAGCTAAAGCCGCTGAAGGAGAAATATGGAAAGAAGAAATAGTGGAAGCAACTCCAGAAGTAGTAGTTTCTGATTCAACTAAAGTAGAAGATCCAATAAAAAAATAATGTAGTTTTTAAAAGGTTTTGAGAACTTCTCAAAACCTTTTTTAACTAAAAAGAGAATAATCATGTCAAATATACCAGACGATAGTTTTAGAGATTCAATTGCAACAATAAATGCAGATGGAAATAGAAATTTTATCCATCCAAAGAAACCTTCTGGACCATTTTACGAAAAAAGAAAATTATTAAGTTATTTTCTTTTGGTTTTTTTAATTGCTTCTCCTTTTATAAAAATAAGAGGAAATCAATTTTTAATGTTTAATGTACTAGAAAGACGTTTTAGTATTTTCGGATTTGCATTTTGGCCTCAAGATTTTCATTTATTTGTAATTTCAATGATTGTTGGAGTTGTTGGATTAACTCTTTTTACAGTTGCATTTGGTAGAATTTTTTGTGGTTGGTTTTGTCCGCAAACTATTTTCATGGAAATGGTTTTTAGACGTATAGAATATTGGATTGATGGAGACAGAGGTGCACAAATACGATTAGCAAAACAAAAGTGGGATGCTGAAAAAATAAGAAAAAGAGTTACTAAATGGATTGTCTTTTTTATTTTTTCATTCTTTATTGCCAATGTTTTTTTAGCGTATTTAATTAGCAGTGACGAACTAATAAAGATGATTACCGAAGGTCCTGCAACTAATATGAGTACACTTATTGCCTTATTGATTTTTACAGGAGTTTTCTATTTTGTTTTTGCTTGGTTTAGAGAACAAGTTTGTATTATTGCTTGTCCATACGGTAGAATGCAAGGTGTTTTATTAGATAACAAATCTATAAATGTAGCTTATGACCATGTTAGAGGTGAAGGGAAAACAGGAAGAGCTAAATGGGATAAAAGAGAAAACAGAGAAGAAACAGGTAAAGGAGATTGTATAGATTGTAATCAATGCGTTGTAGTTTGCCCAACAGGTATTGATATCAGAAACGGAACTCAGTTAGAATGTATTAATTGTACCGCTTGTATTGATGAATGCGACATCATCATGGAAAAAGTAGGTTTGCCTAAAGGTTTAATACGTTATGCAAGTGAAGATGAAATTGTAAAAAAAGACAAGTTTAAATTAACACTTCGAATGAAAGGTTACATTTCAGTTTTAACTTTACTAATCGGAATTTTAATTGGAATGTTATTTTTACGAAATGATGTTGAGGCAAATTTTTTACCAATGTCTGGTCAATTGTTTCAGCATAATGGAGAAAATATTAGAAATTTTTACACTTTTAAAGTGGTAAACAAAACAGAGCAAAATTTTGATAATGTAACGGTTAAAATTGTTAATTATAAAGGCGAAATAAAATTGGTTGGAGGTTCTGTAATTAAAGTACCTAAACAAGGATTAGCAAGCGGAACTTTATACATTGATATTCCCGAAAACTTATTAAAAGAAGAAAAAGTTCATTTAAAATTGGAATTGTATAATGGAAATAAATTGATAGAAGAAACATCAACTAATTTTCAAGGACCAAGAAATTTTAATTAAAATAAAAATTACACTATTATGAAATTTAATTGGGGAACAGGAATTGTTATTGCTTTTGCACTTTTTATGACTTTTATTTTGTCTTATGTATATAAAGTACAATCAAATAATAAATATGACAATGAGTTAGTTGTAGAAGATTATTATAAAAAAGAAACAACAGTTCAAGTAGATATAGAAAAACAAGAAAATGCTAAGGCATTAAAAAATAAAGTAACTATTGAAAACACAAAAGAAGGAATTAAAATTAAGTTTCCTTCTGATTTTGATTATTCAAAAATAAATGGAAAAGTGTCCTTTTATAGACCGTCAAGCCAAAAATTAGATTTTGAAATTCCGATTTCACTTTCTAATCCACATTTGCTCATACCTAAAAGTAATTTGGTAGGCGGTCTTTGGGACATTTCTATCGATTGGGAATACGATGGTGTAAAATATTTAAACAAAGATTCGTTTAAAATTGATTAAATTGTATTATTGATTTTTGAACTTGTCCCGAAGCTTCGGGATTGCATTTAAAATTTGTAATTGATGTTATACTCGGCTTTCATATTTGGGTTAATTAGTAGCTTTCACTGCATAGGAATGTGTGGTCCAATAGCTATGATGTTACCTGTAGATAGAAGTAATGAAGCCAAAAAAATCACCCAAATTATAACCTATCATATTGGTAAATTAACGGCCTATGCAATTTTAGGATTGGTATTTGGGTTATTAGGAAAAACTTTCTACTTAGCCGGAATGCAACAGCAATTATCTATTCTTGTTGGTATTTTAATGATCGTTGTAGCCTTAGTACCTGAAAAAGTATTTGCTAAATACAATTTTTCTAAACCAGTATATAAAATTATAACAAAAGTAAAATCTAATTTAGGACAACAGTTTAAAAACAAAAGTTATAAATCGTTATTTACTATTGGTTTATTAAACGGTTTTTTGCCTTGCGGAATGGTTTATGTTGCAATTTTTGGAGCAATCGCCATGCAAAGTCTTTCATTAGGAGTTATGTACATGATTCTATTTGGTTTAGGAACAATACCAATGTTAACTGCCGTTGTTTATATTTCTAATTTAATTTCCTTTTCTTTTAGAGGAACCATTCAAAAGGCCATTCCTTTTGTTGCGGTAATAATTGGAATGTTATTTATTATTCGTGGGTTAGGATTAGATATTCCTTATGTTTCACCAAGTAATATGAGTTTATTTGTTCAATCAGAAGCAAATTGTCAGTAATATAGTTTTTTGTTTATAGGGGAAAAAAGAGTGTTGAATATATATTTCAACACTCTTTTTTATTTTATGCGTCTGATTTATTAAACGTTTTTTGAAGTAGTAATGATAACACAATTGTTAGTATCGCTCCAATAAAATTTAACCATAAATAGCCAACGATATCTAAGTAAAAAATATAAAATATAGTAAGTTGACTTATACAAGCTGAAATAAAAACGGCTTTTCCTTTAATGTAATTAATATAAAATCCAATTAAGAAAATTCCTAATACGGTTCCATAAAATATAGACCCAATGATGTTTACTAATTGAATTAAATTTTCAAATAACGAACTTATACAAGCAAATCCTATGGCAACCAATCCCCAAAAAAAAGTAAAATATTGGGTAGCATATACATAGTGTTTGTCTGATTTTGCATTTACGTTTCGTTTATAAATATCTATTGCAGATGTTGCTGCTAAAGAATTTAATCCGGAAGCGCTTGACGACATAGCAGCACTAAATATAACGGCTAATAACAATCCTAGTAAGCCTTTAGGTAAATAGTTTAGAATGAAATATAAAAAAACATAATCTTTATCATTAGTTTCTGTTTTTCCATCAACTTTAGAAATGACAACTTTAGCTTTTTCTCTTAAATCTTTCTCCTTTAAAGAAAGGGCAATCATTTGTTTTTTTAGAATAGGGTTGTCGTATTCATTGTGCTTTAATTGTTCAATATAAATTTGGTTTACAATTTTTTTATCGGTGTTCAATTGAACTAATTTTTGTTCTAAATTTTCATAAGCTTCTTTTTGCTCAGATGCTCTTACTTTTTCTACATTAGTAGGATTAAAGTGTAATGGTGCATCATTAAACTGAAAGAAAACAAAAACTAAAACTCCTGTCAATAAGATAAAAAATTGCATCGGAACTTTCAAAATTCCATTCATAATTAATCCCATTTGACTTTCTTTTATTGATTTCCCAGATAAATAGCGTCCTACTTGCGATTGATCTGTTCCAAAATACGAAAGCATTAAGAAAAATCCTCCAGTAATTCCACTCCAAAACGTATAGCGTGTTTCTGGATTATAAGAAAAATCTAAAATATCCATTTTTCCATTTGCACCTGCTATGTGCAGCACATTAGAGAAATCAACATCTTCTGGCAAATTGGCTAAGATGTAAAAGAAAATTATAAACATTCCCGACATAATAACAAACATTTGTTGTTTTTGAGTCATGTTTACTGCTTTTGTTCCTCCTGTAACGGTATAAATGATAACTAATATTCCAATGATAATATTTAGAAAAGTTAAATTCCAACCTAAAAGAGCAGATAAAATTATCGAAGGGGCATAAATAGTAATTCCGGTTCCTAATCCTCGTTGAATTAAGAATAAAATTGCGGCTAAAGTTCGGGTTTCAACATTAAAACGTTGTTCTAAGTATTCGTAAGCCGTAAAAACTTTTAATCGATGATAAATAGGTATAAAAGTGTAAGCAATAACAATCATGGCTAAAGGAAGACCAAAATAGAACTGCACAAATCCCATTCCGTCATGATAGGCTTGTCCTGGTGTTGATAAAAAAGTAATGGCGCTGGCTTGTGTAGCCATAACAGAGATTCCAACAGTAAACCAAGGTGTTTGATTATTATCTAAAAGATAATCTTCTACATTGGCGCTGCCTTTGGTTTTCATTACACCATAAACAACAATAAAAAATAGGGTAGCGGATAATACAATCCAATCTAAAATTTCCATATTAGGTATAGATTTCCATTAGTAAATAGAAAATAAGAATAAATATAGCATTCAAAATTAAAACAATGCTATAACTTTTTTTCCATTGATGTTTTTCTTTGTTCATACTCGTTTATTTATCTAAAGCAATCATATTGGCTAATAATCTATATGCTCCATTAACACCTTGAGGTAATTCTCTAAAAAAACTTAATCCGGTATAAATATAATTGCCTTTACCATATTTTGCAATAACTAAAGCACCTGTTTTAGATGTTTCTCCTTCATCGTTTGATGCTAAAATAGGAATAAATTCGTTGCTCCATTTGTTTGGATAATATAATCCTTGTTCTTGTACCCAACCCGTGAAATCTTTTTCGGTAATTTTATTTGGTTCGTTAAGTACTTTATGATTTTTTTCTAAGAAAGTAACTTTTGCATTTTCATCGGTAACTCGATCTCTCGAAAGCACTAATTCATAAGGAGCAATCTCTTTTGTAACCAAATTATTAGTGGTATTGTATTGCACAATTAAATTGCCGCCATTTGATACATAATTAAACAATATTTTGTTTTTATATTTTAGTTCGTCAACTACATTAAAAGCCCGAATTCCTAATAAAACAGCATCAAAACGTTTTAAATAGTCGTCAGTTATTTCAGTTGGGTTAATGGTAGTAACAGTAAATCCTAAATTTTCTAAACTTGTATTAACTTCATCACCAGCTCCCATTATATAGCCAATGTTTTTTCCTTTTACTTCAATGTCAAGTTTAACAATTTTAGATTCTGAATTCACTAAAATAGTTTGTTTTGGAATATGCGGATATTGAATTGTAATTAATTCTTTATCATTAATTTCATTGCCTATTTGAACTTTGGCTGCGATTTTAGAGGTAATTTCATTTTTAGTAGGATAAAGCGTAAAAGTAAATTTTTTATCTTCATTTTTTGATGCAATTTCAAACGGAATTTCCTTAGGAATTACTTTCCAATCGGAAGGAATATCTAAAGACAATTTTCCGGAAACTTTTGATTTATGTGCTTTTATTTCTACTGTAATTTCTTTTGGTTGTGTCGAATTAAAGATTATAACTTTTGGTTCAATAGTTGAAGTTACAGCTGGCAAAACAGTAAACGGAACATAGGTTTCACCATCATCAGGATTGTTGAATTTGTAACAAATGTTTTTAACAATATCAATGGTTTTTCCTTCAATTTCAATTGTAAATACTACTGGGAAATTAGAAGAAATTTCAGGCAGAATTCGAATCGATTTATTAGGAACTTGATACATTCCTTCAGTTTGTTTTTCTTTTAACCAAAATAAGTTTGACAAATCAGCGTTGTCTCCAATTTGAACATCTTTAATTTGAAAATTTAGTTTTTCATTATTTTTTAATACCGTATTTTTAGTTTCATTTTTAATATGTAGAACATTCACTGAAACTAATTTTACATTCGATTGACTTCGATTGATTACTTCAATATTAAGGTCAAAATTACTATCTTTAGTTGTAGTTTCTGTATTAGCGATTGCTTCCATAAATAAGCCGCTACAGGCTTCTATAATTTTAATAATTTGTTTTGATTTGATTTCTTTCCAATGCGTATCTTCTAATTTCTGAATTAATTCATACGCTTTTATCAAATTTGGAATATGAACCGCAGGATTCCCGAAATTGAAATTCTTTTCAATTTCATTTACTATTTTTCCTATTTCAGTTCCGCCTTTTACTCGGTTCCAAGAGGTGTCAATTCCTTCAAATAAATTGTTGTTGCTAGGCAAGTTTCCTTTTAGCAGTTCTAAATATTCTGTTTCATCACCACGACTACCTAAAGTTCCAAAACCTTGGCATTTGTGCTGACTTCTGCTTAAAGCTGCAATTTCGTTATTACTTTTTCCTTTTAGCGGATAAAATACGTTAGAGTTAATGGATAATAATTTAGATTTATCAGCTGCATCAAACGCTTCCTGACTTCCGTAAAACCACCATGAGGTATTAAAAAAGATACGTTTTGGTTTATATTTAACCAAATCAAATGCTTCAATACTTAACATAGCCGAAGCTGTATGATGTCCGTGAGTTGTTCCAGGCGTGTTATGGCTAAAACGATTCACAATAATGTCGGGACGAAATGTTTCAATTACTTGAATTACATCTTCCATTACTTCGTTTTTGTTCCAAATAGCAAAGGTTTCGTTTGGTTCTTTAGAAAAACCGAAATCATTGGCACGAGTAAAAAACTGTTCGCCACCATCAATTCGTCTGGCAGCTAAAAGCTCTTGTGTTCTTATTGCTCCTAATTTTTCTCTCAGTTCAGTTCCTATTAAATTTTGACCGCCATCGCCACGTGTTAATGATAAATAGGCAGTTTGCGCATGATAATAATTGGAAAAATAGGTAATAAGTTTTGTGTTTTCATCATCAGGATGAGCTGCTACATATAAAACTTTACCTAAAAAATTAAGTTTTTGTACTTGCTCATAAATTTCTACAGCGTTTAGCTTTTGTGGTGCTTGGGCAAATGCAACTAATGAAATTAAAAATATAAATATGGAAGTAATTCTTCTGTTCATTTTTTATGATTTGTTTCAAAAATAAGGAAATAAAAAAAAGGAAGTTTTAAACACCTCCTTTTTAACACTATTTTATAAGTTGACAATAGTTTGAACTATATTATCAATTTCCTGATTGGTTTCTATTAATTTTTTATCAAATTTATCAGACTCTGTTTTTATTTTTTCTCTTATCAATTTGGTTTGCTTTATTCTAAGCAAAACATACTCTTTTACTAAAGCATTTCTTTCTAAAGCTTCTTCAGGAATACTATATTTTTCAACCTCTTTTACAATCTTTAAATTCTTATCCCAATAATATAAAGTGTGGTTATCAATATAATTTAGCATTTCTTCTTTATTCATGCCAATTTTATTTTGAATTTCCAAAGCAAGATTTTCATTCATTTCAAAATCTTTCATTTTAAACTCATATAAATTAAAATAATTCATTTCGTTGCCATAAGCTTTTTTATAATGTTGAATTGGATTTGGTATTTTTTTAAGAACTAAAAAAGAACAAGAAATTCCTAAAAATGAAATGATTCCTAAAATCCAATAATTAATTTCTTTAGAATCTTTGTTTAATAAACCATAGTAAAATGCATAGCCAAAAATCAATCCAGAAATTAACCCACCTAAATGGGCTGCTCCATCAATTCCTTCTTTTAATCCACTAATTAAATTGATTCCAATATAAATAAAGATATAAGTTAACATCAATTTCCTTGTTGACTTATCTAAATAGTTGGTGGTTAAAAGTGCTAAAAAAATACCAAATAATCCAAATATTGCTCCCGATGCTCCAGCACTTAACGAAAATGTATTCCACCATAAACTAGCTGTACTGGCAATAAATCCGGTTATTAAATATCCAGTAATGAATTTATATTTACCAATAATTGGTTCTAAAATACTTCCAATAAAAATTAATGCATACAAATTCATAATCAAATGAATGATTCCAATATGAATAAAAATACATGAAAATAATCTCCAAATTTCACCATTTAATGTTAGTGATCTTTCGTTAGCTCCCCATTTAATTAAATCTTTCGCTTCAGGTGAAATAATATTAGTCCCATCTATAGCCATTATAATGAAGACTAAAATATTTAAGAAAATTAAAATAGGAGTAAAGAAGTAGTCTTTTGTTGGTACAAAAACTTGTAAAAAATCTTTAAAATTATTTTTCTTTCTACTTATCGATTCAAAATTATTGTTTGAATTTGTGCTAATTTGAACTTCATTAATTGAAAATTCATTTTGTTCGTATTGTTTAATTTGTTGAAGTAAATTTTCAACATTTTTTTTATTTTTGCCCCAATCAAATAACTGATTTCCAATACATTTACTTTCTATGCTTACTTTAGCGTTTTTAATTTCTATTGAAATAGATTCGCCCCAAGAACTCAACGAAAGCGATGTATGGCCTTGAATAGAATTGTCTTTTGAATGTACTATTTCCCAATTTAATTGCTTAAATGCATATTCTATTGATTGAATTACAATAGAACTATCTGCTTCATTTATATCAAATTCTATTGCGTATTGAGGAAGTAATTTATTATTCATATTTAATCAAAAAATTCTTTTTCTTCTGTTGGTTTATAGATTACCGAAATTCCTTTTTGCATTAATAAGTTATTTGGATAAGTAATGGTTTCTCCATCAGATGATTTTAAAATAATATAAAATGCTTTAATATCATCTATTTCACCTTCAATAGGAAAATCTTTATCGTGAATCTTGATTTTATCTCCAATTTTGAACGGATAAGAAAAGAAAATTATAATTCCGGCTGTAATGTTACTTAAAATAGACCATTGAGCAAAGGATGCTACACCTACAACAGCAAAAACAGAAGAAATAAATAATAAAATTTGATCTTTTTTTACTCCCCAAATAATAGTCACAGAAATTAGTGCTAAAATAACTAATAATAAGTTTATGTACTTGATAATTAAGTTTGTACGATGTTCTAAAACTTCGTTTAATCGGGCAAACCGTCTCACTAATTTAGCAATACTTATTCGCAAAATGATATAGACAAAGAGTACAACTAGTGTTGCAATTTCTTCGTGTAAATACGGATTATTTATTAGTTCAAGCATATTCCATTAGTTTTTGAAATAACATATCGGTTGGTAATCCTACTACGTTAGTGTACGAGCCTTCAATTTTGGAAATACCAATTAAGCCAATCCAATCTTGTATACCATAACTTCCGGCTTTATCAAATGGTTGGTAATTGTCTAAATAATAGCAAATTGCTTCGTCTGATAAAGTTGCAAAAGTTACTTTGGTAATACAATTAAAAACTTCTGTTTTTTTAACAGATTTTAAACAAACTGAAGTAATTACTTCGTGTGTTTGATTGGATAATTGTTGCAACATTTTAAAAGCATCGTTATAGTCTTTTGGTTTGCCTAACGCTTTTCCTTCCAACCAAACTATTGTATCGCTGGTTACTAAAACATCATTTTCTTGCAACTCATTTTCAAAAGCATTGGCTTTTAACTCAGCTAAAAAATCGGTAATTTCATTAGCTTTTAAATGTTCTGGATATATTTCTTCAATTTCTTTTAATCGAATGGTGTAATGTAAATCCATTTCTTTAAAGAACTGCTGCCTTCTTGGTGAACCAGAAGCTAAAATAATTTGGCAAGCATTTAATTTTTCTTTAAGCATGAGATAGTTTTAAATTATATACAATAACAGCAATTGAAATAATTCCAAAGAATAAAATTAATTTTAAAACTAAACTCAAATGATGGAATTCTTTTTTCTCTTTTGCCGTTTGTAATCTTACTCCAAAATAGAGTAGTGGTCCAATAATTAAAGCCAAGGCATAATAGACAACGTAATCTAATTCAAATAAATATGTTTTTACATAGTAGGCTAAAATTACAACAGCAATAACCGTTAAGATACTTACAATAATTTTAGTTTTATTAATTCCTATGGCAATTGGTAAAGTATTAATTCCTGTTTGATAATCGCCATCTAAATCTTCTAAATCTTTAATAATTTCACGAATTAAATTAATGATAAAAGCAAAAATGGCATAATCAATTAAAATTCCAAAAACTTCTCCCATTCTTATTTTATTTTCGGAATCAGTTGCAGGGAAAACATCAAATAACGCAATAATAACAATACTTATTGATAGTAAAAAGGCAACAATGATATTCCCTAAAACTGGAATTTGCTTTAAATTTGTTGCATATACATAAAGTAAAGTAGCCACCAAAATAAACATCGAAGCAAAAGTAGGTTTATAAATAACATTTGATAAATAAAAACCAATTCCAACTCCAATTATTGTTAATCCAATATACCAATTATAAGCCACAGTTTCAGAAATAGAAACGCCTACCACACGATTTTGAGGCTTTGCAATTTCATCGGTATCTTGATCCATAATATTGTTAATGACATAGCCACCAGCAGCAATACAAATTGTTGAAATGATTAGTAATGCATAATTAAAATCGGTTAGTGCTAAATAAATATAGGATTTTGTTAAAAATAAATAACGAAATACCAATTGCATAAAGGCTAGCATAAGTAGGTTTTGATATCGAATTAGTTTTAAGTATTTCATGTTTCAGTGTTCGGTGTTCAGTGTTCAGTATTCAGTGTTCAGTATTCAGTGTTCATTGTTCGGTGTTCAGTGTTCAGTGTTCGGTTTTTACACCAAATTTTGCTGGATTTAATAGCATATAATTTATTAGTTTTCCGACTTCTTTATTCTTTTCGGTTAATTCGTTGAAAATGTTTTCGTTTATGTATTTGCATGCATAAGCAAATTCTAACCAGGTTTGTGTTTCAGAGTTTTCGGCATCACAATCTGTTAATTTACTGTGAAAGTGTTTTGGGTAAACTCTTTTTCGATAAGATTCGGCAATATTTGCACAAACACTTCGAGATGAGCGTCTAATTTGGTCAGTAAGTGAATAGGTTTCTTCTTTTGGAAATGATTTTGAAACTTCAAAAATCTCCATTGCAACTTCAAATCCTTTTTTATAAGCTAATAAATCTTGATAGATCATTCTAAATTATTAATAGTTAATATACAATTTTTTTAACTGACCACTCCACACTGACCACTGATTACTTATCATTAATCAAACTTCGCATCAAAATGTTCCATCCATTTGCCTTGAACTTTCATTACTTGCTCTATTACATCACGAACGGCACCTTTTCCACCTTCTACATGGGATACATATTTAGAAATTCCTTTTATTTCAGGAACAGCGTTTTGAGGACACGTTGGTAATCCGACTAATTGCATTACGTGATAATCGGGAATATCGTCTCCCATATATAACACATTTTCAGGTTTGATATTGTAAATATCAGTGAACTCTTTAAACGTTTCTACTTTATTTGGAACACCTAAATGAATATCGGTAATTCCTAAATTTCTCAAACGAACGCGAACTCCTTCGTTACTTCCGCCTGAAATAATGCAAACCGTGTAACCATTTTCAACTGCTGCTTTCATAGCATAACCGTCTCTAATGTTCATGTTTCGAAGCATTTCGCCTGTTGGAGTTACGTGTATAGTTCCATCGGTTAATACACCATCTACATCTAAAATAAACGTAGTAATATTGTTCATGAGTTCTTTATAACTTTTTGACATGTTGAATCGATTGTGTAAGTAATTGATAAAGGTTTTTATATTCTGGATTTTCTAAGAAATCTATATGTTTTACAATGGTTTTGGTGTCGTTTCGTAATGCTGGACCCGTTTGTGCTTCTCTTGGCGAAAGTTCCGTAATTTTATGAGCCGTTTCCTGAATTAACGGATGCAATACTTCAAACGGAACCTTATTTTCTTCGCATATTTCATTTCCGATTTCGTACAAATGATTCACGAAATTACATACAAAAACAGCAGCTACGTGTAAACTTTTTCGTTGTTCCGAAGAAATGTGAACTACTTTTTGTGAAATGCAATTCCCTAATTTTTCTAAAAGTTGGTAATCGGATTCATTTTCAGCTTCCAAACAAATTGGAATGGGAGCGAAGTCGATATCCTTACCTTTCGTGAAGGTTTGCAACGGATAAAAAACACCTTTTCTGTTTTTATCATTCAATACAGAAAGTTCTGACGAACCCGAAGTATGCACCACCAAACGATTTTCAAACGGCAATTGAGCAGAAACTTCCGCAATAGCATTATCTGAAACCGAAATTATGTACAAATCGGCTTCTGTAATTTTTTGATAATCAGCAGTAATTTTTTTCTCAGTAAGCAAATGTGATAAATGACTTGGGTTACGAGCAAATGCTTGTACCAAATCTACATTTTTAGCTTGCAAAAACACCTGAATTAAGTGCTGCGCCACATTTCCTGAACCAATAAGTACGACTTTTATCATGGGGTAAAAATAGTGAATTTTGAGGAAATTTTGTAATTAAAAACGCCTGATTCATTTGAATTAGGCGTTTTTTATACTTTAAACTGCGACTGTAAACTGAACACTCTAGCGTAAGCTCGCGCCCAACTGACTTTCAAAGTTACCTTGTAATTTGCTCATGATTTTATCAATTTGAGTATCTGTCAAGGTTTTAGAATTATCTTGTAAAATGAAACTTACGGCATACGATTTTTTTCCTTCTGGTAAGTTCTTTCCTTGGTAAACGTCAAATAAATTGATATCTTTTAATAAGCTTTTTTCGGTTTGTTTTGCAATATTAAATATTTGTTCAAATTGAATGTTTTCGTCGACTAGCAAAGCAAAATCTCTACGAACTTCTGGATATTTAGGAATATCAGTATATTTTATTTTATTGGAAACATATTTTTGAATTTTCCCCCAATTAAAATCGGCATACAACACTTCTTGTTTAATATCGAAATGTTTTAAAATTGATTTTTTAATGGTTCCAAATTCCACAATTACTTCTTTACCAACCGCTAAAGCTAATCCTTCTGCAAAAACATCATTTTCAAATGGTAATGAAACTACTTTTTTGTCTAATCCTAAACGACTTAAAACGTATATTACATAGCCTTTAAACAAAAAGAAATCTGATTTTTCTTGAGGTTTAACCCATGTTTCATTGTTTCTGTTTCCTGTTACAGTTAATGTTAAGTGTTTCTCTTCGTCATAACTTGCCGGTAATTTATGATAGGTTTTTCCAAATTCAAAAAACTTTAAATCGCTTCGTCTTCTATTGATATTAAAGGAAACAGCTTCTAAAGCAGAAAACAATAAAGATTGACGCATTGCAGATAAATCGTTACTTAACGGATTTAACATCAATACATTAAATTCTTCTTTTAAATTTTCTGAAAGTTTTACATAATCTGGTGTTGTTAATGAGTTGGCCATCATTTCATTAAACCCTAACGAACACAATTGATTTGCAATGATATTTTGAACATTAAATTCTTCTGTTCTTATGGAATTTGCAATAGTTGCATTTAATTTAGAAGGAATTTTAATGTTGTTGTATCCATATACGCGAAGAATTTCTTCGATAACATCAATTTCTCTAGTTACATCTACTCGGTAAGCGGGAATAGTTAATCCTAAACCAGCATCAGAAATAGAGTTAACTTTTATATCAAGCGAAACTAGAATTTTCTTAATGGTTTCGGGTTTAATTTCCTCACCAATAATTCTATTCACTTTATCAAAATGGATAAATACGCTAAAATCTTCTATTTTCTTTGGATATAAATCAACAATATCAGAAGTTATTTCTCCACCTGCTACTTCCTGAATTAATAAAGCAGCACGTTTTAATGCATATTCAGTTATTGTTGGGTCAATTCCTCTTTCAAAACGGAAAGAAGCATCGGTACTTAAGGAATGTCTTTTAGCTGTTTTTCTAATTGAAACCGGATTAAAATATGCACTTTCTAAGAAAATAGCTTGTGTGTTTTCTGAAACTCCTGAATTTTTACCACCAAAAACTCCTGCAATACACATAGGTCCAGATTCGTCACATATCATTAAATCTTCTTCGTGTAAAGTACGTTCTATATCATCTAGTGTAGTAAATTTTGTTCCAGCCGCAACGGTTTTTACAATTACCTTATTGCCTTTAATTTGAGCTGCATCAAAAGCATGTAAAGGTTGTCCTAATTCGTGTAAAACGTAGTTAGTAACGTCAACAATATTATTTTTTGGCGTTAAACCAATTGCTTTTAACCGGTTTTGTAACCATTCTGGTGATGTTTTTACGGTAACTCCAGAAATAGTAACACCACAATATCTTGGTGCTAATTTTTCATTTTCTACTTTAACATCAATTTTTAGTGTACGTTTTTCTACTTTAAAATTACTAACAGATGGTGTTATTAACTCTGAAATGATTCCTTTTTGAGATAATCCTGCTTTTAAATCACGAGCAACACCCATATGTGACATAGCATCGGCACGGTTTGGTGTTAACCCAATTTCAAAAACTTCATCGGTTTCAATATTAAAAACTTTAGAACCTAAAGTTCCAGGTTTTAAATCTTCGTTTAAGATTAAAATTCCGTCATGACTTTCGCCTAAGCCTAATTCGTCTTCAGCACAAATCATTCCGTGACTTTCTTGACCACGAATTTTACCTTTTTTAATTTCAAAAGCATTTCCTTCTTTATCGTACAATTTTGTTCCAATAGTTGCTACTGGTACTTTTTGCCCTGCCGCAACGTTTGGTGCACCACAAACAATTTGAACTGGAGCATTTCCGTCTCCTAAATCGACTGTTGTAATTTTTAATTTATCAGCATCAGGATGTTTTTCACATGTTAAAACATGTCCTACAACTATTCCTTGTAAACCACCTTTTAAGCTTTCAAATTTATCTACACCTTCTACTTCCAAACCTAAATCGGTTAGAATATCACTAACTTCATCAGATTTTAATTCGGTTTTAATAAATTGTTTTAGCCAATTGTAAGATATACGCATTTTGTATCGAATTTTAAAAGGCAAAGATACTTTATAAAATTAGAATTTAGAAATTAGAATTTAGAAATTTTGAACAGTAGTTTGGTGATAAGTTTTGTTAAATTGCTAGAAGCTGGATGAGGGAAGCTGGATGTTTAAAACTTCTTAAAGAACTTATATACTCTATATAGTTATCATTGAGGGAAATATACATTGTATCTTTTTACAAAACACATAGGCACAATAGAATGCCTATGTGTTGATATTTTAAGCTTTGCACTTTACATAGTTTACATAGTTGTGTAAATTAAGTTTTGTGAAACGTTCTGTTTAACTTTGCGAAACGCTGTGCAACTTACTTTTTCAAGAACGAAATCAATCCTTCAAAATACGTTTTTTGATCATCGTAAAATGCCATATGACTTCCTTTTGAACATAATAAAAAAGAACCTTTTGGTAATAATGTACTCATTTTTTCCATGAATTTTGGATCCATGGTGTCATGAGTTGCTCCAATAACCAAACTTGGAATAGTAATATTTTTTAATTCGTTTGTTCTGTCCCAATTTTCTAATTTTCCAGAAATACCAAATTCACTCGGACCTTGCATGGTTACGTAAAGCGATTGATTCATTTTAGCAAACGAACGATTTACTGGCTCTGGCCAATCTTTTGCAGAAAAACGAAGAATATGTTTTTCATAGAAATTTGGGAGTAACAATTCCATATATCTCGGATTTGAAAAGTCTTTATCGGCTTCAATTTTCATTATTTCAGCTAACACTTCAGGATTCATTTGTTTTGCCAACACATCATCTGCATATTTTCCATATTCTGGGCAGCTAGACATCATGTTAGAAATAATTAAGCCTTTCATATTATTTTGATATTTTAAGCTGTATTCCATAGCTAAAATACCGCCCCAAGAATGGCCAAGTAAATAAAAATTGTCTTTATTTAAATTTAAAGCTATTCTAACTTGTTCTACTTCTTCTACATATCTTGCCAAATCCCACATGGAAATATCATTCGGATTATCTGCATTTCCGCAACCTAATTGATCGTAATAAATGAACTCGATGCCTTCAGCAGGTAAGAAATTTTCAAAACATTCAAAGTATTCGTGTGTAGCACCAGGTCCGCCATTTAAAAGCAATACTTTAATTTTTGGATTGTTGCCAATGCGCTTCGTCCAAACGTTGAATGTTCCTTTTGGTGTGGAAATAGGAATAACTTTCACTCCGCCATTTTGAATACTATCAGAAGATTGTGCAAAATACTCGTTTTGAGTGGCTACCGTTTCTTGTTTACAGCTTGTAAATAAAGCGATCGAGAAGAGTAGGAGTGTGGTGCGGAATAGGTTTTTCATGGTTAACTTATTTTAATTTTAAATTCATCTCTAGAAGGAATAAGTTTTAAACTTTCCAATAGTTCTTTTTCTTTTCCTAATATGATTATTGCAGATTCAATGAATTCAAATGTTTTATAATAATCTTCGATACTAAATGAATCTAAAAAATCTTTATAGTTTTCATCTAAATGAGCATAAAATTTATCTCTAATATTAGTGAGTGAATTTAGTTCAGCTTTAAAATTATCAAGACTTTCTAGTAAGAGCTTTGCTTGTTCATTATTTTTATTTCTTAGCAATTTAAAAATGTTATCTTTCGAAGTAGATTCTTTGTCTTTTATTGTTTTGTAAAGTTCTATATGTAAGTCTTTTAATAATAGGTATCTACAATGATATAGGAGTTCATTATTATCAACAAAAACTTTAATATCAGAATTATTTTCTTTCAAATCAATATTGCTTAAATAACACCAACCTTCCCAACTTTTTCGAGCGTTACTGTAATTTTTTAAAAGCCTTTCAGTTTCTTTATCATTCATTGTAATTATTTAAAATGAAATTTATTTATCTCAAATATACCAAATTCCCTCCAAGTTCTTACAAAATCTCTTCCACGTGTTTTTTAATATTCGAAGCTATTTTTGTCATCGGTAAATCGTTGGCGTCGTTGCCAAATGGGTCTTCGATTTCTTCGGCGATTAATTCTAAACTCGCTAAAACATAGAAGATAAAAATCACTACAGGAATTACGTAGTAACCCAAACTAAATACAAATCCAAAAGGCAATGTCATCACAAAAAAGAAGATGAATTTTTTGATAAACGAACTGTAAGAGTAGGGAATAGGGGTGTTTTTAATGCGTTCGCAAGCACCACAAATATCTGTAAATGATTGTAATTCTGAATTTATAATGTAAAATTGGTCTCCCGTAATTTTCCCAGAAGTATATAAGTCATTTGCTTTTTGAAACAGCATTTTAGCCACCTGATTGGGTTTGTGTTTGTTGTGATCAAAATCAAAGTCAAAACCTTCAAATAACATTTTGCCAACCTCATCATTTGACAAATGCTTTGATAAAATAGAGGCATAAGCCGGAATTACTTTTCTAAAATATGTTCTATCGTTTTCTTCTTTTAAATAGGCCGCTAATTTGATAGACAAGTTTCTACTATTATTTACTAATGCTCCCCAATGTTTTCTGCCTTCCCACCATCTATCATAGGCCGTGTTGGTTCTATATGCCAATAATAACGACAATACAAAACCTACTGTTGTATGCATTAAGTTTAGGTTTTTTACATGACTTGTTTCAGAAAGTTTCCAATATTCGAGTTCCAAATACGCAACTCCACCAGAATATAATCCTATCAGTAACATCATAGGAATTAATTTACGAAAAGTATCCGATTTGTGAAAACGAAATATAAAAGTAATCCAGTCTTTTGGGTTGTATTGAACCATTTGTAAGTAAAAAGTAAAAAGTGAGAAGTAAAAAGTTTAAATATATTAATTTAATTGTAAAGTGCCTGCTAATTCTTTTAGGTTAATTTCGGAAAGTTTAGTTACATATTGCGCATTTGAATAGCGAACGGCTGCTTCTACAAAATTTTGTTGCGCCGTTCTAAATTCGATTGTAGTTATGGTTCCAATTTTAAATTTAGCCATTGTAATATCTAAGTTTTGTTTGGCTATTTCTAAGTTTTTTTCTTCCACTTTAATTAGCTCTAAATTAGTTTGAAAACTAGTAAATAATGAAGATAATTTCGAAGATAACGACAGCTTTTGTTGTTCTAAAAGTAAACCAGCATTTTCAGCTTGGTATTTTGCTGCTTTTTCATTTTTATTTTGAAGAAAGCCATTAAAAATAGGAACTGTTGCTGTTACACCATATACAAAACCTTGTCCAGAAGATTGCGTGATGAATCCTAAAGAAGCTTCCGAACGTGTGAAATTGTAACCCGAAGTAATTCGAACCGTAGGATAACGATTGCCTTTCACCTGTTTCAAATTCAAATCGGCTATTTTTTTAGTCAGGATTTGCGATTGCAATTGCGGATTTTGTTTTTCTGCACTTGCTTGTAGTTCTTTGTAATCTAAATTTTGCTCAAATGAAACCTCATTAGCCACTACAAAATCGGTTTGTAAATCGCGTATTAGTAATTCATTCATTCTAATTTTTGCAATTTTATATTGTTCCTTTTGTCTTAAAAGTAAACTTAAATCGCTATTTAAATCTACTTGTGCATTTAATACTTCAAGTTTAGATGCTTTACCAATAATAAACCGATTTTGTGCGGTTGTTAATCGTTGGTTCGAAATTACAATCGCCGTATCGATAGAAGCCATAACTTGTTGTTGTTGCACCATATCGAAATACGTTAAATACACATCGCTGATTTTAGTTAAAATTGCAGCTTGTAATTCGGCTTTTCCTTGCTGTTCTAAAACATTTAATTGTTCTTTTCTTGCAAACATGCTTAAACCATCAAAAATGGTCCAATCTAATCCTACACCATAGCTTAAGTTCATGTTTTTAGCACCATCTAATTGTCTAACGGTTCCGTCGCCTTGTGTTTGTTTGGTGTCTAATTGACTGTTATTATTGGTAAAATTTGCATTTAAAGAAGGTAACATACCCGCATTTGCTAAATTGTTGTTTGTAGCGTTTATTTTGGAATCATTTTCGGATATTTTAATATCGTAATTATTTTCCAACGCTATTTTAACGGCATCTTCTAGCGATAGCAGTTCTTGTGCTTGCGATGAAAACCCAATGATAACAAATAATAAGCTTGTATATAAATTTCGCATAGTGTTTTTATGTTTTCACCGCAGATTCGCAGATTTTTTTTAGTGTTGTTTTTTATTGAATACGTATATTAATGATGACGATTCAAATTATTCTTAATATTTTAATTTACGAATCTGCGGTTTATTTTATTTCTCTAAAGCATCTAAATTATCAAATTCTGGTCGGTGTTTTTTAGCTCTCGACCACATTAAATAAATGGTAGGAATTACGAATAAAGTTAAAATTAACGAAAACATCGTTCCGCCTACAATTACAACTCCCATTCCCATTCTACTTGCCGAAGCCGCTCCAAGCGATAAAGCAATGGGTAAAGCTCCTAAAGCGATTGCTAAACTCGTCATTAAAATTGGTCGTAAACGCGCTTCTGAAGCCTCTAAAATAGCATCGTATTTCGATTTTCCTTGTTCTCGAAGTTGGTTGGCAAATTCTACTATCAGAATTCCGTTTTTAGTTACCAATCCAATTAACATGATGGTTCCAATTTGACTAAAGATATTCCAAGTTTGTCCAAATAACCATAGTGAAAATAAAGCGCCTGCGACAGCCATTGGAACTGTTAAAATAATAATAAACGGATCTATGAAACTTTCAAACTGAGCGGCTAATATCAAATAGATTAGTAATAAAGCTAAACCGAAAGCGAAAGAAGTATTAGAGCTACTCTCAACAAAATCCCTCGATTCGCCACCTAAATCGGTAGTAAAAGATTTATCTAAAACACGTTCTTTTATCTCATTCATAGCTTCAATTCCATCGCCAATACTTTTGCTAGGTGCTAAACCAGCCGAAACAGTTGCCGACATGTATCGATTGTTATGATACAATTGTGGTGGATTACTTTTTTCTTCAATTTCTACTACATTATCCATTTGAATTAATTCTCCTTTGTTGTTTCTCACAAACATTGAGGTTAAATCCAGCGGTTTTGAGCGATCTTGTTGATCAAATTGTCCGATTACTTGATATTGTTTTCCATTTTTCATGAAATACCCAAAGCGTTGTCCACTTAGCGATAATTGAAGTGTTTGTGCAATATCTAAAACCGATATTCCTAAACTTTCCGCTTTTTCACGATTAATCGTTACATTAATTTCAGGTTTATTAAATTTCAAATTAACATCGGCCATAGAGAATGTTCCGTTTTTATTTACTTCATCCATAAAAACCGGAATCTTCTCTTGCAATTTTTCAAAGTTTTGAGCTTGAATAATATATTGAATTGGTAAACCACCTCTACGACTTACTGATATGGTAGGTTGTTGAATTACAGATGTTTTAGCATCAGGATAGCGTTTAACCCATTTACCTAATTCATCAGCGATTTCCATTTGCGATTTTTCTCTACCATCAGGATTTTTTAATGAAATTCGAATAAAACCACTATTTACAGATGATGTTCCGCCAAAACCAGGAGATGAGATTACCAAACTTACTTGTTTCTCTGGAATAGAATCATCAACTAATTGTGACATTTCTTGCATAAATCGATTGGTATATTCGTATGAAGCACCTTCTGGAGTAGACATTCGCATAACAAACCCACTTCGATCATCTAAAGGAGCCGTTTCTTTTTGTAAAATAGAGAAAAAGAGAAAAATTAATCCAAAACATCCTACTATAATAGCAATACTCCATCCTTTTTTAGGAATAAAACGTTTTAAATTAGAAGCATAAGTTGTATTTAATTTTTCAAAATAGGGTTCGGTTGTCAAATAAAATTTCGACTTTTTTTGTTCGCCACCTTTCATTAAATACGCATTTAACATAGGTGTTAAAGTCAAGGAAACAAAAGCTGAAACCAATACAGCTGCTCCAATAACAATTCCAAATTCCCTAAATAATCGTCCAACAAATCCCTCTAAGAAGATTACAGGTAAAAATACGGCTGCTAGTGTAATTGATATAGAAATTACCGCAAAAAATATTTCGTTTGACCCTTTTATTGCCGCTTCAATTGGCGACATGCCTTCTTCTACTTTTTTATAGATATTTTCTGTAACTACAATACCATCATCTACCACCAAACCGGTTGCCAATACAATAGCCAAAAGTGTTAGTACATTGATTGAAAACCCGAAAAGCCACATAATAAAGAAAGTAGCAATTAGTGAAACCGGAATATCTATTAATGGTCGAAATGCAATGGCCCAATCTCTAAAAAACAAGTAAATAATTAAGATTACTAATAGTATTGAAATAGCTAACGTTTCGGCTACTTCTGTAACTGATCTTTTAACAAAAGTTGTGGTGTCGATTGCAATATTTAATTCGATATCTTTAGGAAGGTCTTTCTTTAATTGATCAAATTCTTTGTAAAAAGCATTTGAAATATCTAAATAATTAGCTCCAGGCAAAGGAACAATGGCTACACCAACAAGTGGCTTACCCGATTGTGTCATTTGAGTTTCAATATTTTCAGCCTCAAGCGTTGCTCTTCCAATATCACTTAATCTTACAATTTTATCATTTTCAGACCGAATAATAATATCGTTAAATTCTTTTTCAGAAGTTAAATTTCCAATAGTTTTTACTGTTAATTCAGTATTATTACCAGTTATTTTTCCGGAAGGAAGTTCTACATTTTGAGTATTAAGTGCGGTTCTAACATCGGCTACTGTAATACCATATGCCGCTAATTTATCAGGATCAATCCATAATCGCATTGCATATCGTTTTTGTCCCCAAATTTGAATACCACTTACTCCAGGAATAGTTTCTAAGCGTTGACTAATTACATTTTCTGCATAATCGCTTAATTCTAAAGCACTTTTAGTTTTACTTTGAACGGTCATTGAAATGATGGCTTCACTATTTGCATCTGCTTTTGATACAATAGGTTGCGAATCTATATCTTCTGGCAAACTTCTAACAGCTTGTGACACTTTATCACGCACATCATTGGCTGCCGCTTCTAAATCTTTATCTAAGTTGAACTCAATTGTAATGATGCTACTCCCTTGATTACTAGAAGAAGTAATGTTTTTAATACCATCAATAGCATTAATAGCTTTTTCTAATGGTTCTGTAATTTGCGATTCAATAATATCGGCATTAGCACCTGTATAATTGGTTCGTACAGAAATTTGAGCAGGATCAATTGATGGATATTCTCTAACGCCTAAAAACTTGTATCCAATAAAACCAAAAAGAATAATGGTTAAATTTAGTACAATAGTTAATACCGGTCTTTTTATGCTTAAGGTTGATAAACTCATGAATTTATTTTTTATTAAATAGAAATACTATCTATTGTAATGTTACTTTTACAGGAGCATCTGCTTTTAAACTCATAATACCACTCGTAATAAGAGTGTCGCCTTTTTTTAATCCTTCTATTACTAAAACATTGTTTTCGGTTCTAGTATCTGTTTTGATCCTTCTTTCAGTTGCCATATTATTTACGGCAACAAACACTTTTTTTCCATTTTGAATTGGAATTATAGCTTCGGTAGGAATTAATATTGCATTTTTTACAACATCTAATGGCAATTCTACATTTGCATAGGTTCCAGGAAAAAGTGAATTATTTTTATTTTCTGTTGCCGCTCTAACTTGCAAGGTTCTAGTTGTAATATCGATACTTGGTTCTATAGCATAAATTTTAGCTTCAAATTCTTCTGAAGTTCCGGCAACTTTAAATTTAATAATAGAATTAACTTGCACCTTAGCAGCATATTTTTCAGGAATAGAAAAAGTAATTTTCAATTGATTGGTATTTACCAAATTTGTAATCAAAAGAGAAGGAGTTACATACGTTCCTGGTGATATGTTTCGTAAACCAATTTTTCCAGAAAACGGAGCTCTTATTGTTGTTTTAGCAATTTGAGCTTGTATTAATTGTGTTTGCGCTTTTAAGCTTCTAAATTCTGCACTAGCAATATCGTATTCTTCTTGACTAATGGCTTCTTTTTGAAGTAATAATTTAGCTCTTCTTTCATTTTCACCAGCTAAACTCTGACGGGTTTGTGCCTGCGAAAGTTGGGCACGTAGTTCAATATCGTTAACCTTAATTAAAACTTGACCTTTACTAACATTTGTGCCTTCTGTAAAATATATTTTTTCTACAACTCCCGATACTTCACTTCTAATTTCAACTGTTTCATTTGCTTCAATAGAACCCGAAAGTGAAATTGTATTAGCATAGTCCATCTCAGATATTACAATTGCATTTACAGCCATTGGTGATTTTTTTCCACCTTTATCATTATTTTTTGATTCTTCTTCTACATTAGAAAAAATTCGATACACAATCAATCCTAATAACAAAATAACTATAATAGAGATACTAAATTTTTTTAAATTCATGTGAGTTTTTATTTATAGATTACAAAGCTAACTTTTACGTTTTAAAAACCATATAACTTACCATTAATTTAACATAGTTGTAGATACAAATGTTTAAAGAAGTTTAAATGTTTAAGTGAATAATAGTTTGAAAAATACAGCTTAGCTAATGTAATTCCAAATGGTTTTCTTTTTGCTTAATTCGATAAAAGCTGCTCTCAATTTTGCATGTTCTGGTTTTTCCATTGGAGCATCTTCTTTTAGAAGTTTTGTGGCGTGATGCCTAGCCAATTGAAGAATGTCTTTATCTTTAACCAAATCAGCAATTTGCAAGTTTAAAACACCACTTTGTTGTTTGCCCATGATATCTCCTGGACCACGAAGTTTTAAATCTACTTCCGAAATTTCGAAACCGTCATTAGTTCGAACCATTGTTTCCATTCGGATTTTACTATCGTTACTTAATTTATGACTTGTCATTAAAATACAATAGCTTTGTTCAGCACCACGGCCTACACGACCGCGTAACTGATGCAATTGCGATAAACCAAAACGTTCCGCACTTTCAATTATCATAACAGAAGCGTTAGGAACATTTACACCAACTTCAATTACTGTAGTGGCTACCATAATATTGGTTTTTCCTTCTGCAAAGCGACGCATTTCTTCGTCTTTATCGGCAGGTTTCATTTTTCCATGAACAATGGAAATAGAATAGTGTGGTAAAGGGAAATCTCTCGAGATACTTTCATAACCATCCATCAAATCTTTATAATCCATTTTTTCGGATTCCTGAATTAAAGGATATACAATATAAATTTGACGACCTTTTGCAATTTCATCTTTTATAAATTTCCAAACTTTTAATCGATTGGAATCATACCTATGAACCGTTTGTATCGGTTTTCTTCCTGGAGGCAATTCGTCAATTACTGAAATATCTAAATCGCCATACAAACTCATAGCTAAGGTACGTGGAATAGGAGTTGCTGTCATTACTAAAACATGTGGAGGAACATCATTTTTTTTCCAAAGTTTTGAACGCTGTTCCACTCCAAATCTGTGCTGTTCATCAATAATGGCTAAACCTAAATTTTGAAATTGTACTTTGTCTTCTAACAAAGCATGAGTTCCGATTAAAATATCTAAAGTTCCGTTTTCTAATGCTTCGTGAATAATTTTTCGCTCTGCTGTTTTAGTGGAACCTGTTAGAATTTTTATCGTTATGTTTAGTCCCGAAGTTTCGGGATTTAGTAATTCAGATAATCCGTTGAAATGTTGATTGGCTAAGATTTCTGTCGGAGCCATTAAACAGCTTTGAAAACCATTATCTTTTGCCAACAACATACACATTAACGCCACGATTGTTTTTCCGGAACCAACATCGCCTTGTAATAAACGATTCATTTGAGCATTACTTCCTAAGTCGTTACGGATTTCTTTTAAAACACGTTTTTGCGCATTCGTTAAATCAAAAGGTAAATGATTGTTATAGAAATCCGTGAAGTTTTCACCTACGCGTTCAAAAGGTAATCCTTTGATTTTGTGTTTGCGAATAAGGTTCTTCGTAATCAATTGCAATTGAATGAAAAACAACTCTTCAAACTTCAATCGGAATTGCGCTTTTGCCAATAAATCTTGACTTTTTGGAAAGTGTATATTGAATAAAGCCGCATTTTTTGGTATCAACTTTAATTCGTCTAAAAGGTAATTCGGTAAATTTTCCGAAAACATAGCTTGGGTTTCCCCAAACAATTGTTGCATCATTTTATTGATGACTTTGTTTGAGATCCCTTTGTTTCCAAGTTTTTCAGTGCTTGGATAAACGGGTTGCATCGCCGAACGAAGGCTAGCTTTGTGTTCGTCTAAAAATTCCATTTCAGGATGCGCCATATTGTATGTAGCGCCAAATTGGGTTACTTTTCCAAAAATCACATACGGAATATTGATTTTGATGCTTTCGCGAATCCATTTTTGTCCTTGAAACCACACCAATTCCATTTGGCCCGTATCATCAATAAAAGTAGCTACTAATCTCGAACGTCCTTTTCCTTGCTCAACCGTTTTGATATTGATGATTTTCCCAACGATTTGAACTTCCGAGTTACTGTTTTGTAGTTCGTTTATTTTGTAATAACGCGTTCTATCAATATAACGATTAGGAAATAAATTCAGCAAATCAGCATATTTATGAATGCCCAACTCCTTGCGCAATAAATCGCCACGCTGCGGACCAACGCCTTTGAGATATTCTATGGGAGTTTCGAGTAAGTTCATTTCAATATTTAGAGTTCAGAATTTGTTGTTCAATATTTATAATTTGAAAACACATAGGCACATAAGTTTAACTAACTCTAGATTTAGGGCGTTTCACTTTTCAGAGTTAACATAGAAAATCAGATTCATCTGATTTCTAAAACCAAAAGCGAAGATAACTCATATTTTACAATTTTGAAATGAGAGAAATTGAAAATGTTTATATTCGTGAATTATTAAAATTCATTGAAATGTATCGTATTCTTTTTTTCTTATTTTTCATAAGTTTTTCATTAGCACAACAAACTGATAAAGTTGATTTTATAAAATGTGATGCTTCAGTTTCTCCATATGCCTCAGAAAAATCAATTTATGGGGATGTTGTTTATGAATTTAAAGTAAAAAAAGCAATCGATACCATCAAAATCGATGCTAAAAACATGGAGTTTTCGGGAGTTATGATCAATGGAAAATCCGTAAAATTTAAAAATTCAGGTAAAACATTGGATTTATTTGAAGGATTTAAAAAAGGGAAAAACAAATTAAGATTGAACTATTCCGCAAAACCGTTGCAAACGCTTTATTTTACAGGAGAAGGTGAAAATCTTCAGATTTGGACCCAAGGTCAAGGGCGTTATACGAGTCACTGGTTGCCGAGCTTTGATGACGTGAATGAAAAAGTTATTTTTAATATTTTAATTTCGGATGTAAATCCTTATTTAAAAGTTATTTCTAATGGTCTATTAAAAAGAAAACCTGAGGTAATGTATATGGATTATGATGCATTTGAAATGCAAAAACCAATGTCATCTTATTTAGTAATGTTGTCCATTGGAAATTTTGAAAAACAAACCGCAAAAACAAAATCAAGAACACCCTTGGAATTTTATGTTGATAAAAAAGATATTTCCAAATTTGAACCCACGTATCGTTATTCTAAAGAAATGTTTAATTATTTGGAAAAAGAAATAGGCGTGAAGTATCCTTGGGGCATTTATCGACAAGTTCCGGTTCGTGATTTTTTATATGCGGGAATGGAAAATACAACTTCAACCATTTTTTCGCAAGATTTTGTGGTGGATTCCATCGGTTTTAACGATAGAAATTATATAAATGTAAATGCACACGAGCTGGCACATCAATGGTTTGGTGATTTAATTACGGCGCAATCAGGAAAACACCATTGGCTACAAGAAGGTTTTGCAACCTATTATGCTTTACTAGCCGAACGTCATTTGTTTGGAGATGATTATTTCTATGAAGCGTTAAATGATTATGCACAACAATTAAAACGCGCCTCTAAAACGGATTCTATTCCTGTGATGAACGAAAAGGCGAGTTCGCTATCATTTTACAAAAAAGGCGCTTGGGCTTTACATGTTTTACGTGAAGACATTGGTACAAAGAATTTCCAAAAAGCCGTAAAAAAGTATTTAAAAAAATATAAATATAAGAATGTCAATACTGATGATTTCCTGAAAATAGTGAAAGATGTTTCAGGTTATGATGTGGAAAATTTCAAAAAAGTTTGGCTAGAGACTTCAGGTTTTGAAATGGAAATCGCTCAAAAATACCTGTTTAAAAATAAGTTTCTTCAAGAGTATTATGCTTTGAGAAAAAGTAAAAAATCACTAGCTGAATTAACTGAAATTTTAAAATCAGATGCTTATTATCCTATCAAACAATACATTGTATATCAAACAATACATCTTCCTTTTGATGAAAGAAAAGTAATTTTAGAATCTGCTTTAGCCACAAATGATGTTTTAGTTAGAAGAGCGGTTACAGAATCTACTGCTGTTATACCAGAAGCGTTTAAATTGCAATACGAATCTTTACTAAATGATAATTCGTATGTTACTAAAGAAATTGCGTTAGTCAATTTATGTACAAACTTTCCTGAAGAAAGAGAAAAGTATTTATTTCAAATGAGACGTTTAATAGGTAATAACGATAAAAGTTTACGTATTACATGGTTAAAGTTAGCCTACGAAACTCCAGAGTTTGAAAATCAAAGGTTAGATTTTTATTTAGAATTGTTGCATTATGCATCTGCTCAATATGAAAGTTCTATAAGGCAAAATGCTTTGGAAACTCTTCTTTCAATTGATTTCATGAATAAAAAAGTAATTACACAATTATTTTTAGCAACACAACATCACAAATGGCAATTTACACTTTTTGCAAGAACAAAAATCCGTGAATTTCTTAAAAATCCAGAATATCGTAAAACGGTTGAAACAATTGCAGAAACTTCAGATGAAACCATGAAAGAATTATATTTTAAGTTTTTGAATGAGAAATTATAATAGTACGCAACCTTTTTGTTTATATGGTATCTTATAAATAAACCATTATTCTCTTTCTTATGAAAAAAATCAAACAACTCTCTCTTTTACTATTAGTTACTACTTTTTTTGCGAGTTGTACTGATATCGATGATAATTTGAATAACAATTCTTCAAATTCATTTACTGAAAATTTTGGTAATCAGGTTTCTAGAGATTTTATGGGAGAAATTGTAGATGAGAATAATAACCCAATTCAAAATGTTACAGTTACAATAGGGACTAGTGCTGTACAAACCGATGAAAACGGAATTTTTATAATAAAAAATGCATTTGTTTATGAAAAATTAGCCTACATAAAAGCAAATAAAGTAGGTTTTATTAATGGCTCAAGGTCTTTAGTTCCAACAACTGGGATGAATCAAGTTAAGATTATGATGATTGCTTCAATTCCAGTCGCTATTGTTCAGTCTGGGCAGAATAGCGAAGTAACATTACCAAATCAAACCAAAATTAATTTTGATGGAGCTTTTGAGGATGAAAGCGGTAATTTATATAGTGGAGATGTAAGCGTTTTTGCCTATCATTTAGAAACATCTAATGAAGATTTAATGGATTTAATGCCTGGAATGTTATATGCAGAAGCATTAGATGGCTCGGCAAAAGTTTTGGAGACTTTTGGTATGCTGCATGTTGAATTAAAAGGGAACAGTGGACAAAAATTGCAAATTGCTGCAGAACATACAGCACAAATTGCAATGAAGATAGATGTAACTCAAACTTCTTCAGCTGAAAATACAATTCCATTATGGCATTTTGATGAAGTAAATGGCTATTGGAAAGAAGAAGGAGAAGCTAGTAAACAAGGTGATTATTATGTAGGAAATGTTTCCCATTTTTCTTGGTGGAATTGCGATCAGTTTTTAACTAGAACTTTTTTGAATTTAACAATTAAAGATAACAATAACAATCCTTTATCCTATTCAAATGTTAGTATTCAGCGAGCTAATACTAGTGTTTCTTTTTCTCAATTGACTGATGTTAATGGATTTACTAGAGGTTATGTTCCTGCAAATGAAAATTTAAATGCCGTACTAATTGATGCTTGTGAAAATCTGATTTATTTACCTATTGGAACTTTATCAGCCAATTCAATCAATAATGTAAATTTAATTTATACGCCAAATGGAAGTGCAAACTTAGTTACAGTAGAAGGAAATTTAAAAGATTGTAACAGTGTAAATGTTACAAGTGGCTATGTTGTTCTAGAATATGGAAATTATCATAAAAGATATGTTCCAACAGATGCAAACGGAGATTTTACTATTAATTCAATGTATTGTTTACCGGATTTAAATTATACACTAACCGGATTTGATTTTTCTAGTTTACAAACAACAGGCCAAATCAATTATATTTATCCATTAAATACTATGGTAGTTAATGTTGGTAATTTAATGACTTGTAATGCAATATCAGAGTTTATAAGTTATCAAATTGATAATGATGCAACAATTTATCATTTGGGTAATATTGATGTTAGTTACTCCCCAAACGGTTTATCTATTTCAACATTTAATAACTCTGTTCAAAGTGGTATATTAATTTGGTGCAATTCAAATACTTTAGGCAATCAAATTACTTTTAGTATTGAAGGTAGTGATGTTGGATTAATAGATCAATCATCAACTTCCATTATCTTTACTTTGAATTCATTTGGAAATGTAGGCGACTTTATAGATGTGAGTTTTTACGGTTCTTATCAATCAATTATAGACAATCAAACCCATACAATTACTGGAATAGCTCACGTAATTAGAGATAATTAATATACAAAATCCCGAGCTTCAAATCGGGATTTTTGTTTAAAAAACTCTTTTCAACTCTTCTTTTAAATAGCTAATGGCAATATTACTTGGCGCTTCGGTTTCTGTTAATTCTATCATTATGGCTTCTCTCATTTTGTCAGCATCAGCAACATCTTCTCGAATAGCATTTTTTCGAATCATTTGAACGGTACTATTTTTTGCTTTTAATACAATATCCCAAGTTTCAGCTGTAAGATAAATTTGTTGCGTTAAATTATGTTCAAATTCGGTTTGAATGTGATGCGATAATAATGTAGCATAATCATCCTTGTTTTTTCCTGTTGGTGCAACACGAATTAGCAATTGTGCAGGATTAATGCGTTCTAAAAGCAAAACCATTCGCTCATAAGCTTGTAATCGAATAGGTAAGGCTTGTTTTTGATTTTCTCTTAATAATTCAAATTTGCGTTTACTTTCCTCACTATTATAAAATTTTTGCATCATTACAAAAGCAACACCACCCGTAATTAATGCAGGTAATGTATAAGCCGCTATTTCTAATAATTTATCTTCGATTGTCATAATTTAAATAATTTAATTTCAATACAAATTAAGATTAAAATTATCAAAAATCAAATTCAAAAATCAAATTCAATTTCAAATTTCTAAACTCCAACACCCATCATACATCTTCCATCATCTAATTTTTTTAAAAACTTGTATTAACCCTTTTCATAACGTATTTTTGTAAATTAGTTAAAAGTTATTGGGAAAGATGAAGGAAATGCAAAAATATATCAGCCAGTTAAATGAAGCACAACAGTTGCCTGTTTTACAAAAAGACGGACCCATGATTGTTATTGCTGGTGCTGGCTCTGGTAAAACACGTGTACTAACCGTTCGTATTGCTAACTTGATGAGTCAGGGTGTAGATGCATTTAATATTTTAGCCTTAACCTTTACCAACAAAGCGGCGCGTGAAATGAAAAAACGTATTGCTGATATTGTTGGTAATAATGAAGCTAAAAACCTTTGGATGGGAACTTTTCACTCGGTATTTGCTAAAATTTTACGAAGTGAAGCAGATAAGTTAGGGTATCCATCAAATTTTACGATTTATGATTCTCAAGATTCTTTGCGTTGTTTGGGTGGAATCATCAAAGAAATGCAGTTGGATAAAGATATTTATAAACCAAAGCAAATTTTAGGCCGAATTTCATCATATAAAAACTCTTTAATTACCGTAAAAGCTTATTTTAATAATCCAGAATTGCAGGAAGCAGATGCCATGAGTAAAAAACCACGAATGGGTGAAATTTACCAGCAATATGTGGAGCGTTGTTTTAAATCGGGAGCAATGGATTTTGATGATTTGTTATTGAAAACAAACGAATTACTAAATCTTTTTCCAGATGTATTAGCCAAATATCAAGATCGTTTTCGATATATATTAGTAGATGAGTACCAAGATACGAATCACTCGCAATATTTAATTGTTCGTGCGTTGTCAGATAGATTTCAAAACATTTGTGTGGTAGGAGATGATGCCCAAAGTATTTATGCGTTCCGTGGAGCTAACATTAATAATATTTTAAATTTTCAGAAGGATTACGAAAACGTACAAATGTATCGTTTGGAACAAAATTATCGTTCTTCAAAAAATATTGTTGAAGCCGCTAATAATGTAATTGATAAGAACAAAACCAAGTTAGATAAAATCGTTTGGACATCGAATGATGACGGACCCAAAATAAAAGTGCACCGTAGTTTAACCGATGGAGAAGAAGGGCGTTTTGTTGCAGCAACTATTTTCGAACAAAAGATGCAAAACCAAATGCATAATGGGCAATTTGCTATTTTGTACCGAACCAATGCGCAATCACGTGCTATGGAAGATGCATTACGTAAACGCGATATTCCGTACCGAATTTATGGTGGATTGTCGTTTTATCAACGTAAGGAAATCAAAGATGTTTTGGCGTATTTGCGTTTGGTGATTAATCCAAAAGATGAAGAAGCTTTAGTACGAGTTATTAATTATCCGGCCAGAGGAATTGGAGATACAACGGTTGAGAAATTAACAGTTGCAGCCAATCATTACAAGCGTTCTATTTTTGAAGTAATGGAACACATTGATAAAATTGATTTAAAACTAAATTCGGGAACAAAAGCAAAGTTGAATGATTTTGTGACCATGATTAAAAGTTTTCAAGTCATCAATGAAAATCAAGATGCGTTTTTCTTAACCGATCATGTAACGAAGAAAACCGGATTGGTTCAAGAATTAAAGAAAGACGGAACTCCAGAAGGAATTGCACGAATTGAAAATATAGAAGAGTTACTTAACGGTATTAAAGATTTTACCGAAGGCCAAAAAGAAATTGATGGTGCTCGTGGTGCATTAGCCGAATTTATGGAAGATGTAGCTTTGGCAACCGATTTAGATAAAGACACTGGTGATGATGATAGAGTAGCGCTAATGACGATTCACTTAGCAAAAGGATTAGAATTTCCGCATGTGTTTATTGTTGGATTGGAAGAAGATTTATTTCCAAGTGCGATGAGTTTGAATACCCGAAGCGAATTAGAAGAAGAACGTCGTTTATTCTATGTTGCTTTAACGCGAGCTGAACATCAAGCGTATTTAACGTATGCGCAATCGCGCTACCGTTGGGGAAAATTAGTAGATAGTGAACCTTCACGTTTTATTGAAGAAATCAACGATGAATATTTAGAATATTTGAATCCGGTCGATTCAGGTTATCGTTACAAACCAGTTATGGATATTGATGTTTTTGGTGATATTGATAAATCGAAATTACGATTAGCTAAACCAACTGCAGGAACACCACCAAAATATTTAACGCAAGATGAACCCGTTTCTTCAGCCAATATTAGACGATTAAAACCTGTTTCAAGCAATTCAGGAAGTTCCAATGTAGTAGATTCTAATTTAGCAGTTGGAAATATCGTAATGCATGAACGTTTTGGAAAGGGACAAATTGTAAACATTGAAGGAATTGGAGCCGATAAAAAAGCCGAAATTCGTTTTGATGTTGGCGGATTAAAAAAGCTTTTGTTGCGATTTGCGAAGTTAGAAGTAATAGGGTAAAAAGTTTCAAGTTTAAGGTTTTAAGTTAATTTTGTTTACTTGAAACTTGAAACAAAATTAACTTAAAACAAAAATACGATGTCAGAAATTATAAAAATATACGAAGATAAACCAAGCGAAGCGGCTATTAAAAAAGTAGTTGCCGTTTTAAAAGATGGCGGTTTAGTGATTTATCCAACCGATACTGTTTATGGTTTAGGTTGTGATATTACCAATTCTCGTGCACTTGAAAAATTAGCTAAAATCAAAGGAATTAAGTTAGAAAAGGCAAATTTCTCCTTTGTTTGTTCGAGTTTGAGTAATTTGTCTGATTATGTGAAGCAAATTGATACGTCGACTTTTAAAATTTTAAAACGTGCTTTGCCTGGACCTTATACTTTTATTTTACCAGGAAATAACGATTTACCAAGAGAATTTAGAAAGAAAAAAACAGTCGGAATTCGTGTTCCAGCTAACAATATTGCCTTACAAATTGTTGAAATGCTCGGAAATCCTATTGTTTCAACTTCTATTCGAGATGAAGATGAGGTAATTGAATATTCAACTGACCCAGAACTAATCTTTGAAAAATGGCAAAATAAAGTTGATTTGGTTATCGATGGTGGTTACGGAGACAATGTAGCTTCAACAATTATCGATTTAACCGGTCACGAACCAGAAGTTATTCGTGAAGGAAAAGGAAGCTTAGACGTTTTATAATATTTAAAATGAAAATTATTCTTCAAGCAATATTACTTTTTCCCTTATTCTTATTTTCACAAACTAAAATAGATGGTTTTGTTAAAGATGAAAAAGGAGAATCTATTTTTGGTGTTTCAGTTTATGTTGATGGTTCTACTATAGGAACAATTACAGATGAAAAAGGATATTTTTCTTTATTAATTTCATCGGAAAGTAATTCAATTTTAGTCTTTAGAAATATTGGTTTTAAATCAGAGTTCTATCAGATAAACAAAATTACTTCAACTTTAAATGTTGTATTAAAAGAAGAAATCAAAGAATTGAAAGAAGTTGTTGTAGGACAAAACTTTTTTTCAAGAAAGCAAATGCTAAAACTATTTAGAGAACAATTTTTAGGAATTAATGTGGCAGGAAAAAATTGTATAATAGAAAATGAAGAAGAGATTTATTTTGATTATGACAGGAAAAACCTGACCTTAATTGCTTATTCAGACCAACCATTAATCATTATTAACAACTATTTAGGGTATAAGATTGAATACCAATTAATTGATTTTCAATGTAAGTTTCAAAAATTTAGCATGAATTCTGAATTTGTTACCCAATTTCAATTTGCCGGTAATTCATTGTTTACAGAGTTAGTAAATACTAAAAAAGTTTTAAAAAGAAGACTAAATTCTTACGAAGGTTCTACCTTACATTTTTTTAGAAATTTAATATCTAATAATTGGAATAAAAAAGAATTTACCCTTTACGAAGGTAGTTTTATTACCAATCCTCAATCGCATTTTAAACAAACCAAAATGGAAAATGGGATGTATAAAATTGAAGTTGTTCCTAAAAAAAGTATCGGCATAAAAACAAAATTTGTTAATCAATTTAATATTTTGTTTGACAACTACGATCAATCTAAAATACAGTTTTATACTACTGAATTTTATGTTGATTCATTTGGAGTTTTTACAAATTATGAAAGTATTATATTTTCTGGAGCTATTGTTTCAAAACGAATAGGAGACTTGGTTCCTACAAACTTTTTAAAATAAAAAACCGCTTCAAATATTGAAACGGTTTTGCTATTTATTAGTAATTTATATTTTTTATTTACCACTTAAATTTTTCATTTCGCTTTCAAGCATATCATAAAATTGATCAATTTTTGGCATAATGATAATTTTAGTTCTACGATTTTTTGCTCTATTAGCTGGTGAATCATTTTCTACTAACGGAATATAAGAGCTTCTTCCTGCTGGAATTAATTGTTTTGGATTTACACCTAATTCTTTGTGTAATACTCTAACAATTGATGTTGCTCTTTTTACAGATAAATCCCAATTGTCTAGTAAAACAGCATTTTTAATTGGCACATTATCGGTATGACCTTCCACCATACATTCAAAGTCGGGTTTACTGTTAATTACTTTAGCCACTTTAGCTAAAACTCCTTTAGCTTTATCACTAACTTCATAACTTCCTGATTTAAATAATAAGTTATCAGCAATAGAAATCATAATAACCCCTTTTTCAACATTAATATTAATGTCTGGATCGTCTATTCCAACTTCACGTTTTAAACTGGTAACTAAAGCCAATGTAACACTGTCTTTTTTAGTTAACGCATCTTGTAAACGATTAATTTTTAAATCTTTTTCTTTTAAACTTTCTAATGATTTTTCAAGATTTTCAGCCCCTTTTGTAGTTAAAGTTGTTAAATTCCCCATGTTGTTGATTAAGTCAGTATTGTTTTTCTTAAGAAAATCAACTTGACTAGCTAATGCTTCTCTTTCCGTTAAACACGTGTTTAATTTTACCGTAGCGGTATTTAATAAATCTTGAATTTCTTTATTTTTTGCTTCTAATTCAGTAAACTTCTTTTTAGAGACACAAGAAGTTAAAGACATTGAAACAATTGTGATGATTAACATTACTTTTTTCATATGAATAAAATTTTTTACAAAATTAGAGTGGAAGTTTAAGTAAATGAAATTTTTATACTTAAACTATTGTTAAAACAAATCAGCAAATACTTTGCCATTTTTTATAAAATAGCGGTATACAATACTCTTTATTTTGTAATATTTTTCGTTTTGATTAGTAGCTCTTTTTTTATAAAATTGATTTACAAGAGAATAAAATGCAAAATGAGCTTTAATAATTGCCCAAAAATGTTTAAATTTTCCTTTCAAAATAAATTGAATTCCCGCCAAACCATCTAAACACAATCGCATAAAAAGAATAGGGAACAATTGATTTTTTGGTAAATTCTTAGTTAGCATTAGCAACGAATTTCTAAAATTTAAAAAAGTTTTTCTTGGATTTCCTTCGTTTAAAGTAGCACCACCAACATGATAAACAATTGATTTTGAAGTATATTTTGCTTTGTAGCCTAAATTAAATGCTCTCCAACACAAATCAATTTCTTCTTGATGCGCAAAGAAATCATCATCAAAACCGTTTAGTTTTCGGTAGACTTCTTTTCTAATGAAAAAACAGGCTCCAGTTGCCCAAAAAATCTCAATTTCATTATCATATTGATTTTTGTCTTCTTCAACGGTATCAAAAATTCTTCCACGACAAAATGGATAACCAAATTTATCAATAAAACCACCAGCGCCGCCAGCATACTCAAAATGGGTTTTCTTTTTGAAGTCTAATAATTTTGGTTGAATTATTGCAGTTTCGGGTTGCGTTTCAAAAATTTCTAAAATAGGAGCCAACCAATTTTCGGTAACTTCTATATCTGAATTTACTAAAGCGTAATATTCTTCTTCAACAAATTTCAAAGCTTCATTATAGCCTTTTGCAAAACCAAAATTATCGGTATTTTGTATCATTTTTACAGAAGGAAATTGATTTTGAATCACTTCTATTGAATCATCAGTTGATGCGTTATCCGCAACATAAATTGTGACTTCACTAGAAAACGCAATTACCGAAGGTAAAAACTGTTCCAATAATTTGGCTCCGTTCCAGTTTAATATGACTACTGCTATTTTATTCATTTAAAAAATTCTTAGAAATCGAATAATACAATCCAAAACCAAAATGCTTAGAAACAAAAAGTCTTTGTTAAATTTTAATTTTGTTTTAATTGAAGTGTAAAGGTATAAAATTATTGGAATGATCATTGAGATACTAATGTAAGTAGTAAAAGGCCAATTCATATATGTAAATAATAATCCGACGCTACTGAATAATCCTAAAATAATAAAATTTGCTTTTTCAATTTTAGAGAGATTTTTCAGGGTAAATCCTTTTATAGTAATCCAAATCGAAGCAAGAATACAACTAATTATTCCAATTGAAATAAAAATATCAGAAGTAAACCAAGTTACCAAAATAGAAAAACATAATAAAAGAGAAATTTCTTTTTTGAAATTAGTCTTTAAATTGTAAGTTTTAATTAGAACAGATATTGCCAATAGTGACATTAGAATTTTTGGAGTCATCTTTTATCTATTTTCTTTGTTCTATAATCTATCAAAATCTGGAAGTTCCTTCAAAAAAACATATTTTTCGTTTTCAAAATCCATTTGGCAAAAATAATGATTCAATCCATTAGTTACCATTAAATATTTAGCTTTTAAAACCAAATTATAACGTGCAATTTGGTCAAAGGTGTGTTGCGAAATGGGAACTTCTGGAGCTTTGCATTCAATTAGTAAAAATATTTCTCCATTAGGTTGAAAAACAACGCCATCATATCGTTTGCTTAAATCGTTTACTTTAATTGACTTTTCAACGTTAATATATGATTTTGGATACTTTTTATCTTGTAACAAAAATTGAACTACGTGTTGACGCACCCATTCTTCTGGAGTAAGAAGAATAAATTTTTTTCTAATTTCATCAAAAATAGACACTTTATTTTCACTATTTTTGAACCGAAAGGAATAAACTGGAAAGTTCAACTTTTTCAATGTTTGTAGTTTATAGTTAATTGTTTGTAGTTGTATGGCAAAAATAGAAAAATTCGAGGACTTAGAAATTTGGAATAAATCAAGAGAAATTTGTATTGATATTGAAACACTTTTTGAAACTACAAATTTAGGGAAAAGATTTTCAATGAAAGACCAAATGGACAGAAGTTCAGGGTCTATTATGGATAATATTGCAGAAGGTTTTGAAAGAAATGGAAATAGAGAGTTTGTAAATTTTCTAAGTTTTTCAAAAGGTTCTTGTGGAGAATTGAAATCTCAGCTATATAGAGTTTTGGATAAAAATTTAATATCTCAAAGTGAATTTGATAATTTGTCTGTCAAAATTGAATTAGTAAAAAATAAAATTGGTGCTTTCATGAAATATTTGAATTCAACTGAAATTAAAGGTTTGAAGTTTAACAATAAACAATAAATCAAAAACAATAAACAATAAAATGGACGAAGTAATTCAAATTACAAAAGATATAAAAGCCGGAAACATCAAACCCATTTATTTTTTTATGGGAGAAGAGCCTTATTATATTGATAAATTGACAGAATTTATTGAGCAAAATGTCTTACAAGAACACGAGCGCGATTTTAATCAATCTATTTTATATGGTCGTGATGTTACAATGGAAGATGTAATTGGTAGTGCTAAACGTTTTCCTATGATGGCCGATCGCCAGGTGGTTATTGTTAGAGAAGCGCAAGAATTATCCAGAACCATAGATAAATTAGAAGCCTATGCCGAAAACCCACAACCCACAACGGTTTTGGTTTTTGCCTACAAATACAAAACATTAGACAAGCGAAAAAAAGTCACAAAACTTTTAGATAAAGTTGGATTGGTTTTTGAAAGTAAAAAACTTTATGATAATCAAGTTCCCGATTGGATTAAAAGAGTTTTATCGGGTCAAGGTTATAGTATTGAGCCAAAAGCAGCGGCTATTTTAGTAGAGTTTTTAGGAACCGATTTGTCTAAAATCAGTAACGAATTAGATAAACTAAAAATTATTTTACCTAAAGGGCACACGTTTACACCAAAAGACATTGAGGAAAATATTGGTTTTAGTAAAGATTATAACAATTTTGAATTACGAAAAGCTATTGGAGAAAAAGACGAATTGAAAGCGTATAAAATAATTGATCATTTTTCGCAAAACCCAAAAGATAATCCCATAGTTGTAACCACTGGATTGGTTTTTGGGTTCTTTTCTCAATTATTGCAATATCACGGATTAAAGGATAAATCACAATTTAATGCAGCTAAAGTTTTAAGGGTAAATCCTTATTTTGTTAAAGATTATGAAGTGGCTTTTAGAAATTATCCAATGAAAAAAGTAAGTGCTATTGTGGCTGCTTTACGTGAAATTGATGTTAAAAGTAAAGGTGTTGGTGCTTCTTCAATGTCGCAACATGATTTATTAAAGGAATTATTGATTAAGATTTTTAGTTAGTGGAATTGATATAGTTCTGAAAAGTTGTAACTTTGTAATCCTAAAAAATTAACCTAATTTTTTTTAAAACGAACTAAAATGGGAATGAATAAAAATACAGTATTAGCTTGGGCTACTTTTATAATGATTTTAATGGGATTATTACTTATTGGTTTAGGAATTTACCGTTATGCAGATGTAGCAGGATGGGGATTTTCTGCAGTAGGAGTAGGCTTTTTTGCAATTGCCTGGGTTTTTAATGCCTTAAAAGGGAGAGTTTAATTAAATTAAGAATTAAGAATTAAGAATTAAGAATTAAGAATTAAGAATTAAGAATTAAGAATTTTTGAACTTAAAAGCCTAATTATAAAACTAGAAACAATAAACCACTAACAATAAACAAAAAATCATGTCAGACGATAAGAAAGTAATTTTCTCAATGCAAAAATTGAGTAAAAGTTATCCAGGTGCCGATAAACAAGTACTTAAAAATATATATTTAAGTTTTTTCTATGGTGCTAAAATTGGAATTTTAGGACTTAATGGTTCAGGAAAGTCTTCATTATTAAAAATTATTGCAGGAGTTGATAAAAATTATCAAGGTGATGTTGTGTTTCAACCTGGTTATACAGTTGGATATTTAGAACAAGAGCCTCAATTAGATGAAACTAAAACTGTAATTGATGTAGTTCGTGAAGGAGCTGCAGAAATTTTCGCTTTATTAGAAGAATTTAATAAAATTAATGACGATTTTGGTTTACCAGAAGTGTATGAAAATCCAGAAAGAATGGAAAAACTTATGGATCGTCAGGCAGAATTACAAGATAAAATTGATGCTTGTGGTGCTTGGGAAATCGATAATAAATTAGAAATAGCAATGGATGCGCTTCGTACTCCAGATCCAGAAACTCCTATTTCTGTTTTATCTGGTGGAGAAAAACGTCGTGTAGCTTTATGTCGTTTACTTTTACAACAACCAGATGTATTGTTATTAGATGAGCCAACAAATCACTTGGATGCAGAATCGGTACTTTGGTTAGAACAACATTTAGCACAATATTCTGGAACTGTTATTGCGGTTACGCACGATAGATATTTCTTAGATAATGTTGCAGGTTGGATTTTAGAATTAGATAGAGGAGAAGGTATTCCGTGGAAAGGAAATTACTCTTCTTGGCTAGATCAAAAATCGACTCGTATGGCACAAGAAGAAAAAGTAGCTTCTAAACGTCGTAAAAATTTAGAACGTGAGTTGGATTGGGTGCGTCAAGGAGCAAAAGGTCGTCAAACCAAACAAAAAGCGCGTTTACAGAATTATGATAAATTATTAAACGAAGATCAAAAAGAATTAGACGAAAAATTAGAAATATATATTCCAAACGGGCCTCGATTAGGAACTAATGTAATTGAAGCTAAAGGAGTTGCAAAAGCATTTGGAGATAAATTATTATATGATGATTTAAATTTTGTATTGCCTCAAGCTGGAATTGTTGGAATTATCGGACCAAATGGTGCAGGTAAATCAACCATTTTTAAAATGATAATGGGAGAACAACAAGCAGATGCAGGTTCTTTTGAAATTGGGGAAACAGTTAAAATTGCTTATGTTGATCAAACCCATAGTAATATTGATGTTAATAAATCACTTTGGGAAAATTTTTGTGATGGACAAGAATTAATTATGATGGGAGGAAGACAAGTAAATTCTAGAGCTTACTTATCTCGTTTTAATTTTGGCGGTAGTGATCAAAACAAAAAAGTAGCAACACTTTCTGGAGGAGAACGAAATAGACTGCACTTAGCAATGACTTTAAAAGAGGAAGGAAATGTTTTGTTATTAGATGAGCCAACAAATGACTTGGATGTAAATACATTACGTGCTCTTGAAGAAGGTTTAGAAAACTTTGCAGGTTGTGCCGTAATTATTTCGCATGATAGATGGTTTTTAGATAGAGTTTGTACTCATATCTTAGCTTTTGAAGGAGATTCTCAAGTATATTGCTTTGAAGGAAGTTTCTCTGAGTATGAGGAAAATAAGCGAAAACGCCTTGGTAAAGATGTAGTTCCAACCCGAATAAAATATAAAAAGTTAATTAGATAAACATTTATTTAAAAATCCTGATTTTATCAGGATTTTTTTTTATTTTAGGCATTTACTTTATATCCCTAAATAATGAAGTTTTTAAAGCATTTTACATTTTTTTTTATTTTTTTTTGGGCAATACAACCTTTTTATTCGCAGAATAATTCAAATGAAATAAAGAAAGCTAAAGAGTTATTAAATAATGCAGGAAAAAGTTTTCTAAACTTAGAAACAAAGAAATCGCTCGATTTTGCTCAAAAAGCATTAGTTATAGCTACAAAAAGCGAAGATGATTTAATGGCAGCTAAAGCCTATAACATCATTGGTTTAAATTTCGAAGAATTTACTGATTATAAAAAAGCTATTGAATACTATAAAAAAGGACTCGATTTAGCAATCAAAGTAAATAATGATACCGTTAAAGGTTGGCTAAATAATAATTTAGGAAATGTTTATTGTTATCGTAAAATCGATTTTAAAAAAGGAATTGAACATTACAAAGAAGGTCTTAAATATTCTGTTTTGCACAATGATGAGTATGAAATTATGTTTTCAAAGCTTAATATAGGAAGCGCTTATTTTGCAGTTGAAGATTTTAGTAATGGTATTAAATATTTTAATGAAATAAAAAATTACATTGATGATTATAGCGATAATGAAGCTAAAATATCTTTAAACTCTAATTTCGGATTATATTACAATCATTTAAATAATGACAAAAAAGCGGAAGAGTATTATTTAAAAGCAGTACAATATTGTGAACAAAATGAAATTGAATTAATTGAATCTAATGCCGTTGAAGTTTATCATGATATATCAAATTTTTATTACAAAATTAAAAACTTTGAAAAAGCACATTTTTATCTTCTTAAACATGATGAACTACAAGATAAAATTTACAATCAAGAGCGTATAAATGATGTAAAAGTTGGAGGATTACAAATTGATAAAGATGAAATTAATAGGAAAATTGAGCAAATTCAGAAGGAAAAAGAGATTCAACAAGAAAAACTAGAAGCAAATAGAATTTTTGTAATTCTTTTAGGAGTCATCTTTTTTATTGTATTACTACTTTTATTATCCCTATACCGAAATAATAAAATTAAAGCAAAAGCAAATCTAGATTTAAAGATTGCTAATTCAGATTTACTTACAGCCAAAGAAAAAGCAGAAGAAGCATCGCAATTAAAAACCCAGTTTATTTCTACAATTAGCCACGAGTTAAGAACTCCGCTTTATGGAGTTGTTGGAATTACCGATATTATTTTAGATGAACACAAAGAACTTGCTAATAGTCCGCATTTAAAGTCATTAAAATTTTCTGCTAAATACTTATTAGCTTTAGTTAATGATATTCTTAAAGTGTATAAAATTGAAGAAAATCAGGTGGTTTTAGAAAATTTAGTTTTTAATCTTCAAGAAGAACTAACTATAATTAAAGATTCTTTACATTTTTTAGCTATAAAAAATAACAATACTATAAATATTGATTTAGATGCTACTATTCCTCAATTATTAATGGGAGACAAAGTTCGTTTATCGCAAATATTTATTAATTTAATTAGTAATTCATTAAAATTTACTACTAATGGAAACGTTATAATTAAAGCAGAACTATTTGAAAAAATCGGAACGAAGTGTGCCATTAAATTTCAAGTAATTGATAACGGAATTGGTATTGCAAAACAAGATCAGGAAAAAGTTTTTGAAAAATTTGTTCAGGTTTATAGAAAAGAAGATGATTATCAAGGAACAGGATTAGGACTGACTATTGTTAAAAAAATGGTAGAACTTTTTAAAGGAACAATTCAATTAGAAAGTAAAGAAAACATTGGTACCACTATAACTTTTACAATTCCTTTAGAGTCTGAAATTTCTAATGAAAAATCATTAAATGATTTAAAAGTTGAATTTTCAAGTGAAAAAGTATATAAAATATTAGTTGTTGAAGACAACAAAATAAATCAGGTTATAACTAAAAAATTATTAGAGAATAATCATTTTATCTGTGACATTGTTGATGACGGATATGCAGCACTTGATTTAATTGATAAAGTAGCATTTGATGCAGTATTAATGGATATTAACATGCCAATAATTAATGGTTTTAAAACTTCTAAATTAATGCGTAAAAAGGGGATAACAATACCTATTATAGCTCTTACAGCATTTGATAAGCAGGATATTGAAGATAAAATTATTGATGCACAAATTGATGAAGTAATTGTAAAACCATTTGAAAGTCAAAAACTCTTCCAAACCATAAGACGATTGGTGGGTTAATAAACAAAAAACGTTGGTTTTAATACCAACGTTTTTTGTTTTTCTTAGATGCTTCCGATTTTCTTGAGTTTGAATTCGGATTCATTTTATTCTTGTCTTTATTTCTCAAATCGGGTTTTGCATCCGGATTTACTTCTTCGTCTTTCCACGTATATTGATGATCTGTTACGATTTTAACTTTCATTCGGATTAACTTCTCTATGTCTAACCAATACGGTTTTTCGTCTTTTCCACAAAAAGAAATGGCTAAACCAGAATTTCCAGCTCTACCTGTACGACCAATTCGGTGTACATACGTTTCAGAAATATTAGGTATATCAAAATTAATTACAAAAGGAAGTTGCTCAATATCAATTCCTCTAGCGGCAATATCTGTAGCTACAAGAATATCAATTTCTTTGTTTTTAAATTGCTCTAATACGCGCTGACGTGCATTTTGAGATTTATCACCATGAATGGCTTCAGCTTTAATATGTGCTTTTTTTAAAACTTTCACAATATTATCTGCTCCATGTTTTGTTCTTGTAAAGACTAAAGCATTGCTTAAACTTTCTTCAATAATTAATTGTTTTAAAAGTAAACGTTTATCATCTTTATTTACAAAATATACTTTTTGAGATACATTTTCAGCGGTACTAGAAATAGGTGTTACCGAAATATATTTAGGTCGTGTTAAAAAAGTATCAGCTAATTCTCTAATTGCAATTGGCATTGTTGCCGAGAATAGTAAAGTTTGTCTATTATCTGGAGTTAATTTAATGATTTTTTTTACATCATTTATAAATCCCATATCTAACATTTGATCTGCTTCATCTAAAACCAAATGGTGTAAATGATCTAAATCAATAAATCCTTGTTTGTGTAAGTCTAAAAGTCTTCCTGGAGTAGCGATTAAAACATCAATACCCATTTTTAATTCATTTACCTGAGGCACTTGATTAACACCACCAAAAATAACTAACGATTTTACATTGGTATATTTTCCGTAGGTTTTAAAACTTTCATCAATTTGAATGGCCAATTCACGAGTTGGGGTAACAACTAGAGTTCTAATATGTTTTGCTTTTTTTGCAGAACCTACAATTTTGTGAATTAAATTTAAAATAGGAATCGCAAAGGCACCTGTTTTTCCGGTTCCTGTTTGTGCACAAGCTACCAAATCTTGTCCTAATAAAATTTCAGGAATAGCTTGCTCTTGAATAGGAGTAGGGTTTGTGTAACCTTCTTCTTCTAAAGCTTGTTGTATGTTGTTGTATAATTTTAAATCGTTAAATGTCATATAATATAAATTTTCTCACTGAAAACGTTTCGCAAGGGTACAAAGATAGTGTTATTTTAAGGAAGTTGTATTTAGCTGCTTTTAGCTTTCATAAAATCGGTAATTAATGAAGCTATTAATTTACCAGTTAAATGATTGTTATTAGAATCATCTAAATCAGGAGCGCCCTCGCATATATGAAAATAGGATGCGTTTTGATGTTTTCCAAAATAGTAAACAAAATGCCTAGCTTTATCTACACTAAACCCGCTTAAAGTCATGGCACTAGAAGGAATATTTGGAATAGCATCTAAATCTAATTCTACACCAAAAGGTTCATTTTTAACAAAGTTTAAAGCGTTTTCTAATTCTGTTTCAAAGTTTTTCTCTCGTTTAACTTCAATTTCTTCATATGTCACATATTTTACTCTTGAAGTTAATTCTTTTAAAGTATTAAAAACACTTTTAGAAACGAAGTTTTCATGTAAACCAAAAACAAAATATTTCTTTAAAAAACCATCTTCGTAGGCATAGCTAAATCCGTTTCCTGAATGCCGTCCTTCTAAAATTCTAAAATCGGTATGAGCATCAAAATTTACAGCATTTACAGGCTTTCCTTTAGCTAAAGCTAAACCTTTTATATTGCCATATGCATTATTATGTCCGCCACCTATAATAATTGGAATTTTACCTGCATTACAAATTTTATGAATGATATGAGAAACTTCTACATCTAATTGTTCTACTAATTTGAATAATTCTTTTCGGTGTTCTTTGTTATTAGCATCTAAATTTTGAGCTTTTTCTAGTTGTTCGGCTACATTTAATTTCCCTAAAACTAGTAAATTACTTCCTTTACAAAATTTATTATGCTGAATATTTGCTAAACTAGCCAGTGCACTTTCATACGCAGAGGCTGCACCAACTCTTCCTAAATTAGCTTTTATACCAATATCTTCTGGAATACCAATTAAAACAAATTTAGCTTCGCTATTGGTAATAAAATCAATAATATTAGTGTCTTTAGGCACCGTTATTATTTTTTCTCCAAATTTTATTTCGCCACTTCTGTGATTCGTAATTTTTGCTAATTCGTTTTGACTTAAAAGTATAATGTTTTCCATATTCAATATAAATGCAAACCAAAAGTACTATTTTTAAATAAAATCTGTTTAAAATTTAGAAAATACTTTAAAAATTGTATTTTTGAAAAAACTTAACAATAACCCCATCAATAACAAAAAAATGGAAAACAAATCGAACAACTCTGGATTAAAAGCTGCTGTGGTAGTATTAGCATTACTTTTATTAGGAAGTATTGGTTATATTTTTAAACTAAATTCAGATAAAAATGAAACTGAAAATAAATTATCTGAAGTAACTTTAGAAAAAGCAACTTTATCAGATGAATTAAGATCGAAAATTGCTGAATATGATGTAATGATTGCTGATAATACAGCATTAAAAGATGAATTACAATCTGAACAAGCTAAAATGGTTGAACTTTTAGAACAAGTTGAAAAATCTAAAGGTGATGCTGCAGCAATGGCAAAATATAAAAATGAGTATTTCCGTTTAAAACGTGAAATGGATAATTTAATTGCTGAGAATAAAATTTTAAAAGAACAAAATGTTGCATTAACATCTAGTTTAGATAGTACAAACGTAGTTTTATCTGATGCAAAGAAATTCAATGATACTTTATTAACTCAAAACGAAGGATTAACGAAAACAGTTGAAAAAGGTTCTAAATTAGCTGTTTTAAACTTAAAGGTTTTAGCAGTTAAACAAAGAAGTTCTGGAAAACAAATTGAAACAGATAAAGCAGGAAGAGCAGATAAATTAAAAGTAAGTTTTTTAATAGCTGAAAATCAAATTGCAAAAACAGGGGCAAGGGAATATTATGTTCAAATTATTGATAGTAAAAGCAATATTTTAGGAGAAAAGAAAACAATTCCTGCTGGAGATAAAACATTAACGTATAGTTTTGTTTCTACTGTAAAATATGAAAATAAAACAGTTCAGGTAAACGAAGAAGTTTCTGGTAAAGATTTTGCTAAAGGAACTTATTTTGTTAATGTGTTCGATAAAAATTCTGAATTAGTTTCTAAAACCAGTTTCGAATTAAAATAATCGTTTTATAATGTTTTAAAAGTCCAATAAAATTATTTTTATTGGACTTTTTTTTATAAATATTTTGCTAGATAATTCCCTAATCCAACAGCTATTATTGTTAGAATAATTGAAACAGCCATATACAAGTAAGCCATAATTTGCTGGTTGTTTTGCATTAAATTATAGTTCTCTAGTGCAAAACTAGAAAAGGTTGTAAATCCTCCGCAAAACCCTACAATTAAGAAAAATTTTAAAGGATGATTATCAGGAAAATATTTCCCTAAATAACCAATAAAAAGTCCAATTAGTAAACTTCCAATAACATTAACTAAAAAAGTACTCAAAGGAAATGAACTTTGAAAATACTTAGTAGTTATCCAATGAGTTAAATATCGAAAGATACTTCCGATAGCACCTCCAAATCCAATAAAAAGAATAGTTTTTAGCATAATTTTAAATAAATTTTCCCTCAATCATAACTTTATCAATTAAATTAGTACCAAAAGAATAGGGTAATTGATAAAAACTAGTTAGAGGTTTAGTAAGTATTATGTTGGCTTTTTTTCCTTTCGTGATACTTCCGTGAGTGTCTGAAATTCCCATGGCATAAGCTCCATTAATTGTGGCAGCATTAATTGCTTCTTCAGGTGTCATTTTCATTTTAATACACGCGGTTGACACAACAAAATTCATGTTTCCTGATGGTGTTGTTCCCGGATTATAATCGGTTGCTAATGCTAATGGTAAACCAGCATTCATCATTTTACGAGCAGGTGTATACGGAATACTAATAAAATAAGAACAACTTGGTAATGCAACCGGCATTGTTTTACTGTTTTTCAATACTTCAATGTCTTCTTCGGTAACAATTTCTAAATGATCTACTGATAAAGCACCATTTTTTACACAAGCTTTTATTCCGTTAATTGCTGTAAATTGATTTACATGAATTTTTGATTCTAAACAATATTTTTTTCCAGCTTCCATAATTTTAATGGTTTCTTCTACAGAAAAATAACCAGTTTCAAGGAAAGCATCAATATAATCGGCTAAATTTTCTGCTGCAATTTTAGGTAACATTTCATTAATAATCAAATCGATATAAGCAGCATGATTTTCTTTGTAATCTGTTGGAAAAGCATGAGCGCCAAGAAATGTAGCCTTTATAGCAATCGGATAATTTTCTTTTAAACGTTTTATTACACGAAGCATTTTTAATTCGCCTTCTACTGTTAATCCGTAACCCGATTTAATTTCAACGCCTCCTGTTCCTTGTTGCATTACTTCCTCTAAACGTAATTTCGATTGTTCGTAAATTTCATCTTCAGAAGTTTCGTTTAATTTTTTAGCCGAATTTAAAATTCCACCACCACGATTAGCGATTTCTTCATATGATAATCCATTAATTCGATCAACAAATTCCTGAATTCGGTTTCCTGCATATACAATGTGAGTGTGGCTATCAATCCATGTGGGTAAGATAACTTGTCCGTTTACATCAATAATTTTAGCATCTGAAAGTTTTGGACAGTTTTCCATTGAACCAAAATCGGCAATGATATTGTTTTCAATTAAAAGAAAGGCATTGTTTATTTTAGGTAAAATAGCCATATCGACTCCAGATATTTTATCAATATTGGTTTCTCTTACTTGTAATAATTCTTTTATGTTGATAAATAGTGTTTTCATCAAAAAATAAATTTCAGTAAAAATACTTCTCATTTTTAAAAACTCCTATCTTTATATAAAATTTGTTTGTTTTGAGAAAAATAAAATATAAAAAAGGAAGAAAAGTTCACTCTAGTACACTAGAATATACAGGAGTTCATAAAGATACAAGAACAGAAATTCAGTTGTTTGTTTACGACGCTCATGATGTTAAAGAGTTTCAACAACTCGTTCCTAACAATATTAGTAAAAGTATCGATGAATCAAAAGTGAATTGGTTAAACATTCACGGCTTAAATGAACCAGAACTTATTGCCGAAATTGGCGAAAAGTTTGGTGCCGATAGTTTTATTATTGGCGATATTTTGAATACCACTAAGCGAACAAAATTAGAAGAGTATCACGATATTTTATTTTTCAATGTAAAATCACTTCTACCAATAGAAAATTCGAATACGATTAGTTATGAGCAAATTAGTTTTATTTTAAAAGATAATATGTTGTTGTCTTTTCAGGAAAAAAGAAGTGATTTCTTTACTTATATCCGCGAACGCATTCGAATAAATTCGGGTGTGATACGAACTAAAAAAGCAGATTTTTTGTTGTATCTTTTATTAGATGCAATTATTGAAAACTTTTACATTACCATAGAAAGCGAAGAAGATAAAGTAGATCAAATAATAAATTTATCAAAAACCAGTACAAAACCAGAAGTTTTAGAATTGATTGAAAAACATAGAGACAATTTTAATTTCCTTAAACGTTCGATTATTCCGCTTCGCGATTCTTTATATTCTATAAAAAGTATGAAAGATGATGATGTTTTTAATGATATTCAGGCCGAAAATTATTCTTTTTTTCAAGATTACATCAAAAGTGTTTAGAGTTATTAGAACAAATTGAGTCAGATTTGATTACGCTTGAAAGTGCATCTAATTATTTTTTTTCTGCGCAGAATCACAAAATGAATGAAGTGATGAAAACGCTAACCGTTGTTTCAATGTTTTTCTTGCCCTTAACTTTTATTGTTGGGGTTTATGGTCAGAACTTTAAATATTTTCCTGAGTTAGAGTGGAAGTATGGTTATTTTATAATTTGGGGAATTATGTTAACAATAGTAGCGGTAATGTTTGTATATTTTAAAGTAAAAAAGTGGTTTTAAATAAAAATAATTAAGTTTCTATTGTCAAAAATAAATATTACTATTATCTTTGACATGAATTCATAAATTCCGGAAAATATTATGTTTGAATTTCAACAGTACCTAGGTTTTTTACTTTTCTTAACCATTTTAACTATTGGTTTTTGGTTAATGATATTCTTAGTAGGATTTGTTCACTATTGGTTGGGCGGAGCTATCATGGAATTGATTAAAGAGAAAAGAGCAAAAAGACAAGCTGAATTAGAAGGATAATTTTCTTTTAATTTTAAAAATAAAAAGTCCCGATATAATCGGGACTTTTTTTATTTTATGATTGTCGTTTTGTATTATGGTCTTCCCATAAAGTCTCCTTCGCCACCACCATTATCATCTCTACGGGTTTCTCTTTCGTTTTTCTTTTTATTAAAACGGTATGTGAATGTTAACATAATTTGTCTTTGTCTCCATTGCATTTCGCTATACGAACTTACTACATTTGGAATTTCTCTTTCCATAATTCTTTTTCTAGAGTTAAAAACATCACTCACATTTAAAGAAATACTTGCTTTATCCTTTAGAATATCTTTACTAAAAGCTAAGTTCATTGACGCTACACCAAGTGAACGACCTTGGGCATTGGTTTGAGGCGCGCTGTAAGTTCCGTTTGTCTGAAAATCTATTTTGTATGGCAATGTAATTTTAGAATTAATTCTTGTAAACCAAGTTAAAGCAACATTGTCAAAGTTTTGCTCAATAGTATCACCTAAATAATTTACGTAGCTATAATTTCCTTGTGTTTCGTTTCTAAACAAATTAAAATTACCATTTAATCTCCACCATTTATAAGGCGTATAATTTAAATTAAATTCAAATCCAGCTCTGTATTCTTTTGCTAAGTTAATAGGTGTACTTAAAATTACTGGAACACCTTCAACAAAAAGACCAGACTCTCTTGTTATAAATTGAAACGAATTATTTGTTACATTAATGTAAGCAGAAGTATTAAAAGTAAGCTTTTTCCATCTTTTTAAATAGCCTAAATCTATTGCATCTGTTAATGAAGGATCTAAATCTGGATTACCTTGAAAAATATTAATGTTACTTGATAATGATGATACTGGATTTAAAAATCGACCTCTTGGACGGTTAATTCTTTTGCTATAACTTAAACTAACCGAACTAGTTTCAGAAAACTCGTAGTTAACAGTTGCTGAAGGAAAGAAGTTATTGTATTTTTTAGTGTTGTAATTATTTAATGATAAAGAGTTTACTTCTATATGACTGTCTTCAAAACGAACGCCTAAGAAATAAGAAAATTTATTAATTTTAGATCCATATTGGGTGTAAAAAGCATTTACATTTTCAACGTATTCTAAATTATTTGAAAGATCAGATATAGGTGTTACAACAAAATCAGTTAAATTGTTTTGGAAGCTTCCTCTGTAGCCCGCTTCAAATCTTCCATTCTCACCAATTGGCAACACATAATCAGTTTGTATTAAATTTCTTTGCTGCTGATTAATGTTAGAAGTTCCTTCTAAAGTTAGAGAAGACGGATCCGATAAAATTTGATCTGTAATTGTTGCAAATTGATTTTCTCTGTTTTGAGAAACTGCAATATCAACAGTTAATTTATGATCCTCTTTTTTAAATTTTTTAACAAAATTTGATGCATATTCAATACTAAACTCATCATTTTTTTGATCGTTAAAACGATTTCTAATAAAAGTAGAATTATAACCAGAATCAAAATTGTAGAAATTTACATTATCAGGATTTCTACCATTATTTTCTCTGAAAGTTAATGCATTCGTCCAAGTTAATGATTTAGATAAATTTAAGTCTATACCAAAATTAGCATTGTAGCCTTCGCTAATTCTGTTATTTGTTCTTCTTTCTTCAATGAAACGACTTGTAGAACCATCAGCATTAAAATATTCAGAATTAACCATTGTATTTCCTGGATTATCTCTGTAATTGTATCCAAATGTAGAAAACAAGTTATAAGTGTCGCTTTTTTTGTTTAAGTTTATACTTGTTCCATAGGTTTCAGGATCACCTGCATTCACCATTACAGAACCATTTAAACCGTTTGTTTTCCCTTTTCTCAAAACAATATTAATAATACCACCGCCACCTTCAGCATCATAACGAGCTGATGGATTTGTAATAACTTCTACTTTTTCTACAGCATCAGCTGGTAATAGTTTTAAAGCGTCAGCAATATTAATTCCGGCCAAGCCAGAAGGTCTTCCGTCTATTAAAATTTTTACATTTTCGTTTCCTCGTAAAGCAACAGTTCCTTCAGCATCAACGGTTACAGAAGGTACATTATCTAGCACATCGCTTACTGTTCCACCTTTTACCATCATGTCTTTACCTACATTGTAAACTCTTTTATCAAGTTTAATTTCAACTGTAGATTTTTCTGCAATTACTTCAATTTCATTCAATTGAGCAACATCCGCTTCCATTTGAATAGTACCTAAATTTACATCTGCACTAAAGTTCTTTTGAGGAATTAATACATTTTTAAATGAAATAAATTCAGCTCTTACATTGTAATTTCCAGCAACTACTTCAAATTTGAAATTTCCATTTTCATCTGTTATTCCGCCAGAAAGTTGTTTGTTTGTAATATTTTCAAATACAATTGTAGCATATTCTAAAGGAAGATTTGTTCCTTTTTCAATTACTTTTCCTGTAACTGTAATTTTTTTAGCTTCTGGTCTTTGAGCAACCGAAGTTAAAGTAAAGAATAAACTAATCGCAATTAGTATAATTTTGTTTTTCATAACTTGTTTTACAAATAAGACTGCAAAAGTAACTTTTGGTTTAGCCTTACTTTGCTAAATCTTTGTTAAAACTACTACAGAATTTCCTTTATCTTATCTAACGGACGTGCAATGATAGCTTTGTTTCCGTTTACAATAATGGGACGCTCAATTAATTTTGGATTTTTAAGCATAATTTCAATGATTTCATCATCATTTAATGCCTTGCCTTTATAGTTTTCAATCCAAATACTTTCTTTGGTTCTAACTAATTCGATAGGTTGTATATTTAATTTTTTAATTACATCTTCAAATTCAGATTTTGTAAAAGGAATTTCTAGATATTTTCTAACTGTAAAAGGTTGATTTAGTGTTTCAATTTCGCACAAACCTTCTCTTGATTTTGTACATCTTGGATTATGGTAAATAGTTATCATATTTTCTTTTTTACAAAGAAATAAAAAATACTACTTTAGTAGCAAACTAAAGAAGTGTAAAAATCATGTATATAGAACAATTAAAAAAAAGTAAAAATAACGTTTGGAGTTATCTTCCTTTGCCTTTAGGGTTCATTTTATTAATGTTTTCAAATTTTTTATTATCAGATGGAGTAGATACAAATGAAATTATTAATCAGTATATAAGACTTTTAGGCGTAAACTTAACCTTTGTTTTGTTAGTAGCACCATTAGCAATCGGATTGTTACTCGTTCTTTTTTGGACAAAAATTATTCAAGGCATTTCTTTAACTAGTTTAACTACATCGAGATCAAAAATTGATTGGAAAAGAGTATTTTTTTCTTTTTTTCTTTGGGGAAGCATTACCACTATAATGATTTTAGCACTTTATTACAGCCAACCCGAAAATTTTGAATGGAATTTTCAGCCTGAAAAGTTTTTTATTTTTTTAATTCTTGCCATTATTTTAATACCAATGCAAACTAGTTTTGAAGAATATCTTTTTAGAGCGCATATGATGCAAGGAATTGGATTAGCAACAAATAGTAGATTAATTCCATTGCTTGTTACTTCTATTTTGTTTGGGTTAATGCATATTGCAAATCCTGAAGTTGGTAAAATAGGTTACATAATTATGGTATATTATATAGGTACTGGTTTTTTCTTAGGAATTATGACTTTAATGGATGAGGGTTTGGAACTTGCTTTAGGATTTCATGCCGCTAATAATTTAGTAGGAGCTTTGTTACTTACGGCAGATTGGACCGCATTTCAAACCAATTCTATTTTAAAAGATGTATCTGAGCCATCAACAGGTTTTGATGTTTTATTACCTATATTTATAATATTCCCTACTTTACTGTTTATTTTTTCTAAAGTTTACAAATGGAATAATTGGAAAGAAAAATTAACCGGTAAATTGGTTGAAATTAATATAGAAGATTAAATTACAAATGATACCACACTATAAAAATATTCACAATCGATTTAAAATCAATGGGGTTCATTTAGATAAAGAAGCACTTTTTCAATTTGCTTACAGTTCTATTAAAGAAGGAGAAGATTTTGAAAATGAGTTAGGTGAATTTTTATTGGACTGGCTGGACGATAAAGAAACCATAGAGTTAACTACTTCTGGAACAACTGGAACGCCAAAAATTATTACCATAAATAAACAAGCAATGGTACATTCTGCTGTTGCAACTGGCAATTTTTTTAATTTACAACCACAAAACAAAGCATTATTATGTTTGTCTCCTCGATATATTGCAGGAAAAATGATGATTGTAAGAGCTTTAATAATTGGTTTAGAATTAGATTATATAATTCCAAGTTCAAATTTAGATGATTTACAAAAAGATAAAATTTATGATTTTGTAGCTATCGTTCCATTGCAAGCTGAAAATAGTTTAAATAAGTTTGATCAATTTAAAAAAATAATTATTGGAGGAGCAAAAGTTTCTGATGCTTTGGCGTTAAAATTAAATAACGTAAATGCTGAAATCTACGAAACGTATGGAATGACCGAAACGATAACTCATATTGCTGCTAAAAAGATAGGTGAGGAGTATTTTAACATATTGTCTCATGTTGCAATTGATTCAGATGAAAGGAACTGTTTAGTTATTAGTGCGCCAACTATTTCAGAAAGTAAAATTATAACTAACGATATTGTAGAAATTGATAATGATAAGAAATTTAAATGGCTTGGTCGTTTTGATAATGTAATAAATAGTGGTGGAATTAAATTATTTCCCGAGCAAATTGAAGCTAAACTAGCATCAAAAATTTCAAATCGATTTTTTATTACAGGCCTGCCGGATTCTTTATTAGGTACAAAAATAGTTTTAGTTGTAGAAGGCGAGCAACAAAAGTTTGATGATTTTATTTTTAAAGAATTAGATAAGTTTGAAAAGCCAAAAGAAATAGTTTTTATTTCAGAATTTGTAGAAACAAATACTAAAAAAGTAAACCGTATTCAAACACTAAAAAAAATAAGAATCGATTTATAGTATAAAAAAAGAAGGCTAATGGCCTTCTTTAATTTTAACATAAAACTGATTGTCGAATATTTGAAAACTCTTTTTATTGAGTTTTTTTAGTTTAATTTTTTGAACTTTTAGGGTTGGATTTAATCTAATTTTTGTTCCTTCAAATGCTATATCTATTGGCATATTAAAGTCTTCATTGGCATTATCCCATGAATAATATAAAAAATCACCTTTAACATTATATACAAAAGTAGGAACTTGATTGGTGTATAAATATTGTCTAAACACTGGCGTTAAATTCATACCTGAAGCTTTATTAAAATAATCAATTACGGTATCTGAAGTAATAATTTGTTTTTTAAAAGTTTCAGAATAATTATAAAGTAATTGCCACCATTTTTCATCATCTCCAATTATATGTCTTAGCGTGTTTAATAATAAAGAACCTTTAAAATACATATCTCCAGATCCTTCATTGTTTACACCATATTGCCCAATAATTGGTTTGTCGTTTTTAACATTTTTAGCCTGACCATTAACATATTTCATTGCAATGTCATATCCTTTTATACACTCAACAAAAACGGTTTCTGAATAGGTTGTAAAACCTTCATGAATCCACATATCAGCAATATCAGAACTTGTAATACTATTTCCAAACCATTCATGACCCGTTTCGTGTATGGTTATATAGTCGAAAAACATCCCAACACCAGTTCCCGATAAATCAAAACCCATGTAACCTTTCTTGTACTTGTTTCCATAAGCAACAGCACTTTGATGTTCCATTCCTAAATAAGGAGTTTCTACTAATTTGTAACCATCTTCCCAAAAAGGATAACGACCAAATTTAGATTGAAAGCATTCCATCATAGGTTTTACTTCCATAAAATGTTCACGAGCTTTGGCTTCGTTTTCTCTTAACACGTAATAATCCAAATCTAAATCAGGCATTTTATCCTGAATATGAACGTAATCGGCAATGTTTACTGTTATGGTGTAATTGTTAATTGGGTTTTTTACTTCCCAATCCCAACGTGTATAACCATTTTTCAAATCTTGAGATCCTAAAAAACGTCCGTTTGAAACATTCATTAAACCATTTGGAACAGCAACTTTAATAGATGCACCATTATCGGGTTCGTCACTTTGTGAATCTTTTACCGGATACCATAAACTAGCACCTGTGCCTTGAACTGCAACTGCGATAAAATCTTTTCCAGCATTATCTTTTGAGAAAACAAAACCTCCGTCCCAAGGTGCATTTCTGGCAATTATTGGATTTCCTGAATAATAAAATTTAAGTTTATGATTTGATTTAGAAACTAATTTTTCTGTAAAATCGATAAAAACAGCATCGTTATCTCGGGTATATTTTAACTTATTTGCATTCCATACAATTGAATCTACTTTCATGTTTTCAAATAAATCCATTTGAATTTTTTGTGTAGGTGTAAGTACTTCAAATGTAACTTCATTAAATCCTTTTATGTTTTTTTGATCAGGATTAATTGTAATATTTAAATCATATCGTTTTACATCATAGCATGTTCGTTCTATGCGTAAACCGCCTTGTAGAGAATCTCGGCGAGTAAATTGAGCAGTAATTTGTTGAATTCCTAGTACTATTAGGATAACTAAAAATCTATTTTTCATTGGGATTGTTTTCAAAGTCTAAATATAAGATTTGTAATTAAAAAAACTTACATAATAATAAATTTAATTTATTTTATTTACTTATTTTTGATATAAATTACTAAAATTGATAGTAATGAAAAATTGATAGTTTCGTTTGTTTTTGCTCTACGTCTTTTAAGCTATTTGTAAATTGTATTAAATTTATAGTCTGTTTTTTAATTTCAAAAAATATATGCCTTATATTGCAATAGTTCAATTTTACTCATTTATTGTAAATAACAATTAAATAATTTAAATGATTATGACTATGTCAAGCATTCATTACAAAGAATCTAATTTATATACAAACGATTTAGTTAGTTTGGAAGATTCTTTTGATACCTTGTTGACTTATTTAAAAGAAGAATGTAACATAGCATTTGTTTTGTTTTCAACTGAAATAGCAAATTCAGCTTTCACAATTAAAAACGGAGATTTAGATGTAAACTCGATTTCTAATAAAATTGGCGAATATTCCGAAAAAGTTAAACAACTTAAGGAACCTTATAACATCTCAGAACAATTATCAAATGAAGTTACTTTTCTAGCTTTATATCCGATAAAAACAGAAGAAAATATAGTAATTGGAACTTTGAGTTTATTACACTTTGAAAGTAAGATATTTACTAGTTCTGAGCTAAAATTAATCGAATTTACTGTAAATCAAATTCAATCTTTACTTAAAGTATTTTTAAAAAATATAAAATTAACGAAAGAATTAAATAACCGATTTAATAAGTTTGATTCATTTGCGATTAATTCTAAAGAGATTTTTTATGAACTTAATCAATTAGGAGAAATTCTATATATTTCAGAAAGTTGGGAGTCGGGAACTGGCTATACTATTTCTGAGGTTATAGGTAAAAATACAGCTGAATATATTCATACAGACGATATTCAAAAAGTTGGCGAATTTTTAAGTAAATTAGAACTCAATCAAAAATCTAATGAATCAATAACTTATAGAATACAGCATAAAAAGGGTCACTACATATGGCATTCATCTGATGTAAAATTAGTGGAACGTGATGGAACATTATTTTACATTGGAAATTGTAGAGATGTTACGGATTTTATAGAAGCACAAGAAGAAATTTCAAATCAAAAAGAATTTTACGGAAAAATATTAGACCGCCTTCCAATTGATCTAGGTGTTTGGAATGAAAATCATCGTTATATGTTTTTAAATCGAGAAGCAATAAAGAATGATGAATTAAGAAATTTTATTATTGGAAAAGACGATTTTGAGTATGCAAAACATACCGGTAGAGATGATACTTTTGCAAAAAGTAGACGTGAAAAATTCTTAAAAGCATTAAAAACAAAAGAAATTGTTGAATGGGAAGATCAAATAGTTGATTTAAACGGGAAAATACGTTATTTTATTAGAAAATTCATACCAATTCTCCAAAATGACGGGCAATTTGATATGATGACGGGTTACGGAATTGATATTACTGAAAGTAAAAGAATTAATGAAGAAATTCTTAAAAGCCGTCAATTAATTACAAACGTTATTCAAAATGCTGCCGTTGGAATTATTGTTCAAGGACCACAATCTGAATTTTTAGAATACAATAAATCGGCTTGTGAAATGTTAGGATTAACAGAAGATCAAATGTTAGGAAAATCTTCTTTTGATCCGCATTGGAAAGTTGTCCATTTAGATGGAACTGAATTTAAAGCAGATGAACATCCTGTACCACAAGCAATACGTAAATTAATTCCCATAAATAATATACTAATGGGAGTTCATCGACCAATTACCAATGATTTGGTTTGGTTGCTTGTAGATGCTATTCCTGTATTTGGAGATGATGGAGAATTAGTATATGTAATTTGTACCTTTAATGACATTACGGCTAGAAAAAAAGCCGAAGATGCTCTAATTGAAAGTAACGAACGTTTCAAATATGCTAGTGAGGCTACATCTGACGCTTTATGGGATTGGGATATAATTACAAATGAAATTTTTGTAGGTGAAAGTTATTCTCTTCTTTTTGGGTATCAATTTAAAAATAATATAATACCTGGAGAGTTTTGTGAAAATTTAGTTCATCCAGATGATAAATTCGAATACGAAAGTTCTATCGATAATGCTTTTATAGAAAAGCAACAAAAATGGTCGTATGAATATCGTTATCTAAAAGCAGATGGTACTTATGCCGTAGTGAGTGATAAGGCAATTATAAAATATGATGCTTTAGGTAATCCTATAAGGATGATTGGGGCAATGCAAGATATTACTCAAGAAAAATTACTTAAACATGAATTGCAACAAAGTGAAGAACGTTTTAAAGGAGCTTTTAATAATTCATCTTTTGGTTCCGCTCTTGTTAATTTGAACGGAAATTGGATAGTTGTAAACAACAGAATGACTGAGATTTTAGGTTATTCCAAAGAAGAATTTAAAAAACTTACATTTCAGGAGTTTACTTTTTATGAAGATCTTGAAATTGATTTAGCTTATAAAAAACAATTGGATGATGGAATAATTTCGTCTTTTCAATTTGAAAAACGATTCATTCATAAAAATCAATCTTTAGTATGGGTTCATTTATCTGTTTCTACTGTAAAAGATAGCAAAGGGAAAGTTCAACACTATGTTGCCCAAGTAGTTGATATTTCTGAACGTAAAAGAATGGAAGATGAAAATCGAAAATTAATTGAAGAAAACAATCGCAACAAAGCTCAGCAACTTATTGAAGCTAAAAACTGGTATCGATTATTAGCCGATAATACAATAGATATAGTTTGTTTACATAATTTAGACGCAACTTTTAAATATGTTTCCCCTTCTATAAAAACATTATTAGGATATTCACCAGAAGATCTAATTGATAGAAATCCTCAAGAACTTGTTCATCCAGAAGATTTAGAAAAATTTAAAAATAAACTTGAAAATATAATTAAAAATAATAAACGTTTTTCTGAGCAAGTTAGATTAAAAAATAGTAATGGAGAGTATTTTTGGTTTGAAACAAATGCAACATTAGTTTTTGAAAATAATGTTCCGGTTAGTTTTCAATCCAGTACGCGTGATATCACACAGCGAAAAAAAGCAGAACAAATTATCGAAGATACTTTAATTCAAGAACGCCAATTAAATGAATTGAGAACAAATTTAGTTTCTACCATTTCGCATGAATTTAGAACTCCAATGACCACCATTAGAACAAGTGCTGAACTTATATCAATGTATTTGGAAAATAATGAATTTGCAAATGCACTACAAGTAGAAAAAAGAATTGATACCATAACAAAAGAAATTGATAGAATTGTAGAACTTATGGATGCCGTTTTAACAATTTCAAAAGATGATGCAGACAAAACGAGTTATAATCCTGTTGTTTGTAATTTAAAAGAAATTTGTTTAGAAGTAATAGAAACCAGTTTTTCACATCAAAAAGACGATAGGGAAGTAGAAGTACAGTTTGATGATTCCTTAGTTGAAATCTTTGCAGACATAAATCTTATTAAATACACACTATTTAATGTATTAAGCAATGCATTTAAATACTCTGTAGGATTTGGAAATGTAAAATTGAATCTTTTTACAAATCAAAATAAAGTTTTTATTGAAATAATTGATAATGGAATAGGTATTCCAGAAGAAGATCAGCCTAAATTATTTAATACTTTCTTCAGAGCAAGTAATTCTAACGGAATTCAAGGAACAGGATTAGGACTATACATTATAAAAATGTTTACTAAAAAGAACTCAGGAAATGTAGCATTAGAAAGCCAATTAGGAAAAGGAACAAAAGTAACATTACAATTTCCACTTAACGACAAATAATAATTACAATTATGAAAAAAATATTAATTATTGATGATGAAGTTAATCTAAGAGAAACCATCGCAGAAATGTTAATTTATGTAGGTTACGATGTGTTTTTAGCGCAAGATGGAGCAGAAGGATTGCAAAAAACAAAAGAGATTATCCCAGATATTATAATTTGCGATGTTATGATGCCTAACACAGATGGATATGGATTTATGGAACAACATATAATTTCTGAATATGCTCATATTCCGGTTCTTTTACTGTCAGCAAAAGTTGAACAAAAAGATGAAGAATACGGATTGAGTTTAGGGGTAAAAGCCTACATTAGAAAGCCTTTTACATTTAAAGAATTAGTAGGAAAAATTGAATTGTATTTAAGTACATCTTAATTTAAAATTCGGGTTCCTTAATTATTCTTATTTCTTTATTTAGAACAGGATGAATAAACAGTAAGCTTTCGGCATGTAAATACAATCTGTCGGCTTTTTAATTTAATTAATGGGAAAATATTTTTTTAGAATAAATATTAATTAAATTTACAGAAGTTTAAACTATTATTTTTTATGCAATATAAAACGTTTTATTTAATAGTATTATTTGGCACCTCTTTATTAAGTGGATTCTATTTGTTTTATTTATGGATGATAAGAAAAAAAACAAAAAATTCATTTTTAAAGGATTCAAATATAGCATTAATATTAATTTCGATTAGTTTTTTTCATAGAACATTTATTGTTGGAAATAAATTATTTGACATTCAGGATTTTAGTCTTGATTATGTTGTTGTAGATAGAATGATTTCCTCGGTAAGTAACTTAATTTTTTTACTAAGTATATCTTATTTTCCATTATTAAATGAAGAAAATAGATTGACTAGATTGATAAAACAGCGCGAAAAATGGTTTGCAATAGTTTTTATTGTATTTATTTCGATAATTTCAATTTTTACATTTTTAGACAAGTTTTATGATAATTTTGGAACATTGTCAAGGATAATAATAGTTATTTTAGATGCTTTAGTTTCAATTTTTTGTATTTTATTATTAGGTTATATTATGAAGCTTTCATTATCTGGATTTAAGTTAAGTTCAGTTGTTTTGAAATTTATAATGTTTAGTTTTATTTTGTTTTCAACAACTCAAATCATTTTGCCCTTATCAAAGGTTTTGCCAGAATTATTATACCACCTCTATCCAATATTTTTAGCTTTATTTCTAGTTTTTTATTTTGGGTTTGTTATTTCATTCTTTTTATATTTTTTATCGCTAGAGTATTTAATTTCAGCCATTCAAGTCCAAGAAGATAATGTAAATTTTCAAAATGAAAAATCGGAAATTCATGTCATATCCGTTAAGAAGATTGAAATTGGATTTCAAAATAAATTAAATTCATATTTAAAAGTTCAATTGGAGTTATCTAATTTAGAAATTGAAACGGTTACTATAAATAATAACAAAATTTTACATCCTTTTTTATATTGGATGCTTTTTTCAATCTCAAAAAGAAATAATATTTCACTCTTTAATAATGATATTTCTGTTGCTAAATTCAGAATGATAGAATATTTTAATAGATATTCAACATATAAGATTACACAAGAATTATTGTTTTCTAATGATAATGGAGAATATTCATTGTTAATTAATTCAGATAACATTATTATTAATGATAAAGATATTATTGGTTCCAAAAAATCGTTTTCAGAGATTGTTATAAAATATGCAGAATGTTATATTTCTAAATATGATGCTATAAGTAATAATAATTCCAAATTAAAATCTGAGAAAATTAAATTTTTTAAAGAAAACACTATGCTTTTGATTGAAAATTTATTAAAATTTTAAATTCTTTGTATTTGATTTTATTTTGTTAAGTAATTGATAATTAAAATTTTAATAATTACAAAAAATTACATTTAATTATATCTAATCATTTTTTTTAATTTTTCTTAACCATAAAGATACATTTGATAGTCATCAAAAATCTATCTATTATGGTTAAGAAAATTATTTTTGCTTTTCTACTTTTCCCCTTATTCCTTTTTTCTCAAACATTTACAAACAGTGTAGTTGAACCTGCAGGATCATGGAATGCGTCATTAACAAAAACAATTACAGTTTCTGGATTACCAATTCTTCAAAACGGTGTTTTTGAGCTAAATCAAGTTAATTTGCATTTAGGTGATGATGCAAATACTAGAAATTATAGTAGTTACAGAATTGTTTTACAGAAAGGTGCTTTAGTTATAGAATTAGTAGCTACTAATGGACTTCCAAATTCCATAATTCGACAAATAGATACAAAATTTAGATACAATAATGTTTTAAAACGATTATTTGAACATGGAGGTACAACTCAGCCTTTTCATATAGGCTATTATCGTTCTCAAGATGATTTTTCTGCTTTTAATGGAATTGATCCAAATGGAGATTGGACAATTACTATAACCGAATCTTCAGTTTCATCGGGTGGAAAGTTTAACAAAATTGATTTAGTTTTTGGTGTTCCGTTAAGCATAAATTCACAAATTTCTACTACTACATACGATTCTTGTTCCTCACCTTTATGTGTAAGTTCTAACGAAATTACAATTGCTACTAATGATGGTTTTACTCCTCAAGTATCAGATATGTTTAATGGAAATACCACAGGTTGTAGTTGGAATGCAGCTCAAAATAATTCTTCATGGTTTCGATTTACGGCTACTCAAAGTAGTGCTAAAATAACAATTTCCGGAATTTCAGGAAATATACAAATTCTTGGTATTTCTCCTGGTTCAGATAATAACATTTGTACTCCGGCTGATAATGTAGTTATTACAGGTGGTTGTCCAGACGATGTTTTAAATGATTCTTATTTTTCGCCTCAATACCTTAATGGCTCAACCAGAAATAATCAACTGAATTTATCGGGATTAGTTACTGGACAAGAATATTATTTTATAGTTGATGGAACCGGTGGTGCAATTTCACCATTTTATATAGAAATAGAAGGAGCTAATCAGTCTTGTAATTGTTTTGTAGATACCCCAGTTGTAAATACAACTCCTGCAAGTTGTTCATCAAATAGCATAAGTACTATTTTTAATTATGATGCATTATTGAATTATACTTTTAGTCCTCTGGGACCAACAATTGGAGTTGGTGGTGTTATATCAAATATGAACACAGGTGTAAATTATACTTTAATAGCTTCAAATGGAAGTTGTTCTTCTACTTCTTCAGCTTCATTTAGTTATTTTGATCAGTTGCTAGTTCAACCAGAACCCACTATTAATTCGGTAGCGGCTAGTTGTTCATCAGCAGGAAGTTCAACCATATCAAATTATGATCCATCAAATACCTATGTATTCACACCAGCAGGTCCAATAGTAGGCGCAGCAGGAGT